>NZ_JAJSZC010000022.1:0-54963 GCF_036815105.1 Streptomyces sp. IBSBF 3136 | reverse complement strand
GTGCGGTGTGCGGGGCGGAACGGGGGGTGCGGGCGGGTCAGGCCGCCGTGGGGCCGCTCTGCGCCATGCGCAGGCGCAGGCTCAGCGGGCGCATGTCGGTCCACACGGTGTCGATCCGGGCCAGGCAGTCCTCGCGGGAGCCCTCGGTGCCCTCGGCGTGCCAGCCGGCCGGCAGCGGACGGTCGGCCCACCAGATCGAGTACTGCTCCTCGTCGTTGAGCACCACGCGGTACACGGCTTCGTCGGTCGTCTGCTCGGCCATGGGACGTCCCTTCTGTGCGGTCAGGTGTGGCCCATGGTTGAACTCGGCGCTATCAGTGCCGTATCGGGCCTCTATACGCCCGCGCGCACGCCCCCTCGCGCGCCTCGGTCGCCCGGGTGCGGCGAAGGGCACGGCGGGCATGGTGAACGGCACGCCGGAGGGCAGGGCGAGGGCCCCCGAAGCCGGTGCGGCGTCGGGGGCCCGTGGGAACGCGGTGGGCGGGAAACCGGTGGGGCGGGGAACGCGGTCAGGCCGCGGTGTCTCCGGACACCTCCTCGTACAGGCTCCGTTCGACGTCGTGCGCGAGGATCCACGACACGTCGGCCGCCTGCTCCCGCACGCCCTTGCCGGGAGCCTTCCCGTCCCGTGAGCCGAGCTGCACCCGGGTGGTGTGCGGCCGGCGCACCGCCTCGTAGCGGTCCAGCGCGGCGGCGATCCCGTCACCGCCGGGCCCGGCCTCGGCGAGGCAGACGGCGAGCGCGACACCGTCCTCGACGGCCTGGTTGGCGCCCTGGCCGTGGTGCGGCAGCATCGGGTGGGCCGCGTCGCCCAGCAGCGTGGTGCGGGCGGTGCTCCAGCGCCGCAGCGGGACCCGGTCGTACAGCGCCCAGCGGCGTACCTCGCGGGCCGCCCCGACGAGCGCGCGCACCTGCGGCGCCCAGCCGCCGAGCGCGGCGTCCAGGTCGGCGACGTCGGCCGCGCTGGTCCAGGACTCGGCGAGCCCCTCGGGCGCCGGCGCGACCACGACGTAGGTGAACCGCCGTCCGCCGCTGACCGGGTACACCAGCACCCGGGCCGCCGGTCCGGCGAACATGTACATCACCGTCGGGTCCAGTTCGGGCACGTCGGCGGCGTCCACCAGGCCGCGCAGCGCGCTGTTGCCCGAGTAGACCGGCCGTTCGTCCCCGGCCGTCGAGCGCCGCACCACCGAGTGCACCCCGTCCGCGCCCACCAGCGCCGAGGCCCGGGTCGCGGTGCCGTCGGCGAAGCGCAGGGTGACGCCCTTGCGGCTCTCCTCGTACGCCGCCAGTTCCCGCCCGGTGTGCACCCGGGCGGCGGGCAGCAGGGAGGCCAGCATCCGGTGCAGGTCGCCGCGGTGCACGGTGAGGTAGGGCGCGCCGAACGCCCGTTCCCAGGCCGCGCCCATCTCCTGCCTCGTGACCAGCGAGCCGTCTTGGAAGGCCCGCACCTCCAGCGCCTCGGGCCGCACCGCGACCCGCTCCAGCTCCGCGGCCAGGCCGAGCCGGTGCAGCAACCGGGTGCCGTTGGGCCCCAGGTGCATGCCGACGCCCTGTTCGCGCAGGCTGTCGCCGCGCTCGTAGACGTGTACGTCGATGCCCCGCCGGTGCAGGGCCGCGGCGGCGGCCAGGCCGCCGATGCCGGCGCCGGTCACCGCGATCGTGTTGGTCGTCATCATCGGTGGTCCCAGGCGTTCTCGAAGGATTCGAAGGCGTCGTACGACTCGTCGGTGGCGAGGTCGGCGTACGTGCCGGAGTCGCCGAGCGCGAGGAGGGCGTCCAGGTCGGCGGCGCCGGCCAGTTCCACGTCCGCGACCCGCGTGTCCGGGTCCCGCACGGCGGCCGTGAGCAGCCGTTCGTAGCCGTCCGCGAACCGCTCCACGCTCTCGCGGTCCAGCACGTCGGTGTCGTAGGAGAAGACGGCGGTGACCCCGTCCAGGGTCTGCTCGACGCGCAGCAGCAGGTCGAGCTGGCCCTCCTGCTGGGGCACGTCGATCAGGGCGATGTCGAGCCCGGCGTAGGGGATGGACGGGCCGACGGCCGCGCCCGGCGGGACGTTGGGCACGGGCGGCCGCATCCGGTCCATCTGGACCAGGAACAGCGCGGCCCGGAACAGGACGGTGTCCGGGAAGGCGAGCCCGCAGGGGTGGCGCACCCCGAGCATGCCCCGCATGACCCGCTCACCGGCCTGCGCGGCCGCCGACCGGAAGGTGGTCTCGGAGCCGAACTCGGCCCGCACCGGCATGGTGTTGAGGAAGCAGCCGATCAGGTCCCGCTGCCCGCGCCCGGAGCGCGCGGAGGCGGGCACGCCGAGCAGGAAGTCGTCCTGTCCGCTCCAGCGGTGGGTGAGGGCCTGGAACACGGCCAGCAGATAGGCGAACGGGGTCACGCCCGCGGTGTGCGCGGCCGGACCGAGCCCGTCGGCCGACTCGGCCGCGAGCCGGCGTACGACCGTGGCGCCGCGCAGCGAACGCACCCGCGGCCGGGGCCGGTCCAGAGGCAGTTCGGCGGGGGCCGAGCCGCTCGTCGCGGCCCGCCACTCCTCGGCGGCCCGCCGGCCCTCGTCGGAGGCGGTGTAGCGCAGTTCCTCGGCCGCGTACTCGCTGTACGAGGAGGTCAGCGGGCGCCAGCCGGGCGCGGTGCCGGCGACGTGCCCGGCGTAGGCGTCCAGCACGTCGCGGACCAGCAGCCAGCGCGAGGTGAAGTCGCTGACGATGTGGTGGGCGGAGGTGACCAGCGCCCAGTCGTCGTCGGCGCGCCGCAGCAGGACGACCCGGAAGGTGCCCGCCTCGAGGCGGAACGGCCGCGCCCCGGCCTCCTCGGCGGCCCGGAACAGCCCGGTCTCGTCGGCGCCGTCGAGGTCACGGAACTCCAGCCGGACCTGCGGCTGTTCGCAGACCACCCGGACCGGGCGGCCGTCCTGCTCGGTGAAGACGGAGCGCAGCAGCTCCTGCCGCTCGCCGACCGAGGCGACGGCCGCGTCCATGGCGGCGGGGTCGACCCGGCCGCGCAGCCTGAGCGGCATGACGATGTTGTAGGCGGCGCTGTCCGGCGCGATGCGGTACGCCGTCCACATCGACTCCTGGATCGCGGTGAGCGGCAGCGCTCGTACGGCGGTGCTCATCCGCAGCCTCCCGCGTGGCTCAGGTCGAAGGCGCGGCCCGCGACGACGGACAGGTCGGCGGCGTCGGGGCCCGGGCCGTCGCCCGGGCCGTCGCCCGGCTCGTCGAAGGAGGCGACGAAGTCGGCCACCCGGTCCAGGCCCCAGTAGGGCTCGGAGCCGTTGATGAAGTACGGCACCCCGAACACGCCGTCGCGCACGACGTCCAGCAGTGCCCGGGCGCCCTGGGCGCGCAGTTCGGGGTCGTCGGTGTCGGCGGCCTCGAAGCCGAGTTCGGCGGCGAGTTCCGCGACGGTGGCCGGGTCGCACAGGTCGCGGCCCTCCAGCCAGCGGGCGCGGCCGGCCCGTTCCACCCAGGCCTGACCGAGCCCGTGCCGCTCGGCGACGAACCAGGTCAGGTGCGCCGGCTCCCACCAGGGCGTGGCGTCCACCGGCCAGGTCAGTTCCAGACCGCGGGCGGTGGCCAGCCGGCGCACGTCGCGCAGGATGTAGAACTGCTTGGCCCGGGACATGGGCGTGTACGGGAACTCGGCCCCGGCCTCGGCGAGCAGCTTGCCGCTGGTCTCGTCGGGCTCCCAAAAGGGCCGCCACTGGAGCCGGTCGAGCAGCTCGGGACGGTGGGCGCGCAGCGCGCGCAGGGCGAAGAAGTTGTAGGGGCTGCGCAGGTTGAAGTAGAACCGCGGCGGCCGGGCGGCGCGTGGCATGGCTGATTCCTTCCGTGGTGCCCTGGTCAGACGACCAGTCCGCCGTCGATGGCGAAGACCTGTCCGGTGATGTACGAGGCACGCGGGCCCGCGAGGAACGACACCAGTTCGGCGACCTCCTGGGGCTCGCCGAAGCGGCCCAGCGGGATGCGCCGGGTCATCTCCTTGACGTGCTTGTCGGAGAGCCCGCCGGTCATGTCGGTGCCGATGAAGCCGGGGGCGACCACGTTGGCGCGGATGCCGGCCCGGCCCGCCTCCTTGGCGAAGGCCTTGGTCAGGCCGATGATCCCGGCCTTGGACGCGGAGTAGTTGGTCTGGGTGGCGTGGCCCTCGGCCGCGACCGAGGACAGGGTGATCACGGTGCCGCGGCGCCGCTTCATCATGGGGAAGGCGAGCGCCTTGACGAAGTTGTAGGTGCCGTCGAGGTTGGTGCGCAGCACGGCGTCCCAGTCCTCGTCGGCCATCATCGCCAGATGGCCGTCCCGGACGATCCCGGCCGCGGTGACCAGCACCTCCACCGGGCCGAGTGTGTCCTCGGTCTCCCGCACGAAGCCCGCCACGGCGGCGCGGTCGGTGACGTCGACCCGCCGGGCGAGGGTCCGCGCGCCGTGCGCGGCGGCCGCCTTGGCGGCGATCTCGCCGGCCTGCTCGTTGGACTGGAAACACAGCGCCACGTCGTGACCGTCCCGGGCCAGCGTCTCCACGACGGCCCGCCCGATCCCGCGCGATCCGCCGGTGACGAGTGCCACCGGCCTCGGTGGTGTGTCGGACATGGACTTGCCTCTCTCCTAGGGCTGGGTACGGGGTACGGCGGTCAGGCCGGCCGCAGCAGCAGCGCGCCCGCCGTGCCGTCCCGGTCGACGGCGGTGACCAGGGTCAGCCGGTCCACCAGGCGCGGGTCGGCCTCCGCCTCGGCGAGGACGGCGGCGAGCTGGAAGGCGGCGGAGGCCGCGCCGGCGTCGCCGACCAGGGAGCGCACCGGCAGCCGGTTGCCGGTGAGTCCGTCGAGGGCGGACTCCTCCTGCTTGCCGAGCAGTCCGGGCGGAGTGCCGGGGGCGACCAGCTCCACGTCGTCCGGCGCGGCGCCGGCGGCGGCCAGCACGTCGGCGACGCAGCGCTCCAACGCGGTGCCGGCCCTGGCGGTGTCCTGGAAGGCGCGGAAGCGGGAGCCGAGGACGGTGGCGAGCACCGGGCGGCCGGACTCGCGGGCGTCGGCCGCGCCCTCCAGCAGGAACAGCGCGGCGCCCTCGCCGAGCGGCTGCGGCGCCGCCCCACCGTGGTCGGCGACCCGCTCCAGGCGGGCGCGCTGCACGGAGAACTCCTCCGCCGCGCCGGCCAGCAGCGCCCTGCCGTGCCCGCCGCGCAGCAGCCGGGAGGCGTACTGCAGGGAGAGCAGCGCGGTCGCCGCGCCGCCGGAGACGGTGACGTTGGGGCCCTTGAGGGTGTGCCGGATGGCGCTCTGCCCGGTGGGGCAGTTCATGACGGTGTTGGGGAAGCGCGCCGGGTCGACGAGGTAGGGCTTGTCGCCGGTGAGCGCGTCCCGGGTGAAGTCCATGATCGACTGCACGCTGCCGGAGGTGCCGAGGACCAGCCCGGTCGACTCCGCGTCGGCGGCGAGTCCGGCCCCGTACTCCTCCAGGAGCATCCCGACCGTGGCGGCCGCGATGCCGGTGACCCGGTCCATGGAGCGGGTGCCCTTGCGGCCGAGCACCGCCTTGATGTCGAAGCCGGGGATCAGCCCGGCCTCCTCGTACGGCACCGGCCAGTCGGCGCCGTCCAGCGGGGCGATCGCACGCCGTCCGGACGCGAGGCCCCCGGCGAAGGCGGTCCTGCCCAGTCCGTACGGTGAGGACACGGCCCAGCCCGATATCACCAGCTCCGCCGGCGGCGCGCCCGATTCGGCTGCCATGGCGTCCCACTCCCCTCTGTGACTCGTGTGTTCTCTACGTCGCGGGCCGCGGTGTCCTCAGGCCGCGATGTCCCACCGGCCGAGCACCAGCACGGCGTTGTTCCCGCCGAAGGCGAGGCCGTTGTTCTGCACGACCTTCAGCTCGGCCTCGACCGCCTCGTTGGGCACGCAGTCGACGGCGCACTCGGGGTCGGTGGTGCGGTGGTTGACGGTCGGCGGGATGAAGCCGTCCCGCAGGGCGAGCGCGCAGGCCGCCGAGGCGAGGGCGCTGGCGGCGCCCATGGTGTGCCCGATCATCGACTTGATCGACACGGTGCGCGGCAGCTGCTCGCCGAACACCTGCCGGATCGCGCCGACCTCGGTGACGTCGTTGGCCCTGGTGCCGGTGCCGTGCGCCGAGATGAAGTCGACGTCGGCCGCCTCGATCCCGGCGTTGCGGTGTGCCGCGGTGATGCAGCGGGCGATCGAGTCGCGGTCCGGGGCGACTGGGTGGCTCGCGTCGCAGGACAGCCCGTAGCCGAGCACCTCGGCGTAGATGCGGGCGCCGCGGGCCAGGGCCGACTCCAGCGACTCCATGAGCAGGATGCCGGCGCCCTCGCCGGTCAGGATGCCCTGCCGGTCGGCGTCGAAGGGACGGCACACGTCGGGTGCGATGGTGCCGAGCCGGTAGAACCCGGTGAAGGTCTTGCGGCACAGCGCGTCCGCGCCGCCGCACAGCGCCATCTCCACGTCGCCGGAGCTGATGGCGTCGTAGCCGTAGCCGACCGCGTAGTTGCCGGCCGCGCAGGCGGTGGGGACGGTGACCGTCTCGACGTCCTCCAGGGCGAGTTCGCGCACGATCCCCGCGGACAGCCGGCCCGGCCAGACCCTGCGGGCCACCACGGCGTCGAGCACGTCGTCGCCGCCGGAGACCTGGAGTCCGGTGAGGTGGTCCAGGTCGCGGGACTCCCCGTCGGTGGTGCCGACGGAGACCAGCGACCGGACCGCGCGCACCTGCTCCTCGGTGAGGCCGGCGTCGGCCACCGCCATCCGGCTCGCGGCCACCGCGAACTGGGCGGCCCGGCCGAGGTCGTCCGGGGACTGCCCGGTGATCCAGGCCTCGGGGTCGAAGTCGGTGATCTCGCAGGCGTTGGAGTAGGCGAAGCCGGTGGTGTCGAAGGCGGTGATCGGCTTCGCCCCGCTGCGCCCGGCCCTCAGGCCCGCGGCGAACGCGTCCACTCCGGTGCCGATGCTGGTCACCACCCCGAGGCCGGTGACGACCACCCGGTGCCGGGCGCCGGTCACTGGGCCTTGGCCTCGGCGACCACGGCGTAGACGCCGGCGAGGTTGACCATGCGGCTCAGCTCGGACTGCTTCAGGGTGATGCCGAAGGTGCGCTCCAGGGAGGCGAGGATCTCGATGGTGCGCAGCGAGTCGGCGTCGTGCTCCTCCTTGAACAGGCTGGTGTCGGAGACCTCGTCGAGCTCCAGCTCCAGGATGTCGCAGACGATGTCCTTGATCTGGGTGCGCGCGGCGTCGTCCAGGGCGGGGATCTGCGTGGTCATGGGGTGCCTCCGTGAAAAGGTCGGGTGGGGTTCCGTGGTCGATGCCGACCATGCTGGGCGGACTTGCTATCGATGGCCTATATCGGCCAACTCAGCGCTGTTCGAGGCTTGTTGGGGGAATCCGACGGCGTCGGTCTCCGCCCAGAGGTGGGCGACGGCACCGAAGTGCCGGCGGACCCAGGTGTCGTCGTAGACGGTGTCGAGGTAGCGGTCGCCGCCGTCGGGCAGGATCAGGACGACGTTGGCGCCGGGCTCGACCCCCGGCAGGACGCGGTCCAGCGCGGACACGACCGCTCCCGAGGAGCCGCCCGCGAGGATCGCCTCGCGCCGCACCAGCCGCCGGCAGCCCACCACGCAGTCCAGGTCGGTGACGTGGACGACGTGCGCGGCGTCCGCGGGACGCAGCAGCTTGGGCCGTACCGAGGCGCCGTGCCCGGGCACCAGCCGCTTGCAGCTCGCGGTCGGGCCGAACAGCACGCTGCCGACGGCGTCGACGGCGTGCACGGTGGTGTTCAGGCCGGCCTGCCGGATGTACTCGGCGCAGCCCCCGAGGGTGCCGCCGGTGCCGGCGGCCAGCACCAGATGGTCCACCCGGCCGTCCAGTTCCTCGGCGATCTCCCGCATGGTGGTCAGATGGGCCTGCCGGTTGAGCGGGTTGGCGTACTGGTCGGGCCAGTACGAGTCGGGTGTCGTGGCCAGCAGCTCGGCCACCCGGCGCAGCCGCGCGGGCAGCAGCTCACCGGTGACCGGGTCCGGTTCGCGGACCACCTCGACCTCGGCGCCGTAGGCGCGCAGGATCGCGATGTTCTGCTGGGTGGTGCGGGCGTCGACCACGCAGACGAGACGCAGTCCGAAGTACCCGCAGATCTGGGCGAGTCCGATGGCGAGGTTGCCGGAGCTGGACTCGACCACCGTGGAGCGGCCGGGCACGAGCTCACCGGAACGGATCCGGCCCAGCACCATGCCGAGCGCGGAGCGGTCCTTGACACTGCCGCCGGGGTTGAACCGTTCGACCTTGGCCAGCAGCCTGCCGGGGAATCCCGGGACGAGCCGTTCCAGCTCGATCAGCGGGGTTCCCCCCACCGCGGAAAGGATTCCCTTGAGTCCGGCCGGCGGAGTTCCGGGGAGTCCGCCCGGCCCCTGGACAACGGCATTCCCGTCTTCGTACGGCATCTGATGCAGCCATCCTCTGCTGGGAGTTGCGGGGCGGTTTTCCATGCGCCTCGACAATCGTCGGGGCGCCTATACCTCACCCATACAAGGCAGCTCAAGCCGAGATTCCAGCCATCTATAGAAACGGCATAGCCGGCCCTCCGAATCTGGCGTGGAATCGCTCGACAGCGTCGGGACGAATGTGCTCCCGACCCACCCGACCAGAAGAGAGAGCCCCGCACATGAC
The DNA here is from genome assembly GCF_036815105.1 of Streptomyces sp. IBSBF 3136. Lineage (NCBI taxonomy): Bacteria > Bacillati > Actinomycetota > Actinomycetes > Kitasatosporales > Streptomycetaceae > Streptomyces > Streptomyces sp. IBSBF 3136. Next base: position 46,286 of record NZ_JAJSZC010000022.1, on the reverse strand, counting down.
CGACAACGACTCGCGTATCCGTAAGGTCGTCATTCTCGGCGGCGGTACGGCCGGCTGGATGACCGCCGCCTACCTCGGCAAGGCTCTTCAGGGCACCGTGGACATCCAGGTGCTGGAGGCCCCGGCCATTCCGAGAATCGGCGTGGGCGAGGCGACCGTGCCCAACCTGCACCGCGTGCTCTTCGACTACCTCGGGATACCCGAGGAGGAGTGGATGCGCGAGTGCAACGCCAGTTTCAAGATGGCGGTGCGTTTCGTCAACTGGCGCACGCCGGGCCGCGGTGAGCCGGACGCCCGCACGCTCGAGGACGGCCGGCCGGACCACTTCTACCACCCGTTCGGGATCCTGCCCGACCACGACAGCACCCCGCTGTCGCACTACTGGTTCAAGAACAAGCACGAGGGCCGCACGGACGTGCCGTTCGACTACGCGGTCTTCCGCGAGCCACCCGCGATGGACGCCAAGCTCTCCCCGAAGTGGATGGACGGCACCCCCTCCACCCGCTACGCCTGGCACTTCGACGCCGCGCTGGTCGCCGACTTCCTGCGCCGGTTCGCCGTGGAGAAGCAGGGCGTGGAGCACGTCCAGGACGAGATGGTGCGGGTCGAGCAGGACGAGCGCGGATACGTGACCGCGCTGCACTGCAAGTCGGGCCGGGTCATGGACGCGGACCTGTTCGTGGACTGCTCGGGTTTCCGCGGGCTGCTCATCAACAAGGCCCTGGGCGAGCCGTTCCTGGACATGAGCGACCACCTCATGTGCGACAGCGCGGTCGCCACCGCCGTCCCGCACGACGACGAGGCGAACGGCGTGGAGCCGTACACCTCGGCCATCGCGATGTCGTCCGGCTGGAGCTGGAAGATCCCGATGCCGGGCCGTTTCGGCTCCGGTTACGTCTACTCCAGCAAATTCACCACGCAGGAGGAGGCCACCGAGGAATTCTGCGCGCTGTGGAATCTGGACCCGAAGGAGACAAAGTTCAACCACGTCCGTTTCCGGGTCGGCCGCAACCGTCGCGCCTGGGTCAACAACGTAGTGAGCATCGGTCTCGCCTCCTGCTTCCTCGAGCCGCTGGAGTCGACCGGCATCTACTTCATCACGGCCGGCATCTACCAGCTCGCGAAGCATTTCCCGGACCGCTCCTTCAACCCGGCGCTCGTCGACGGCTTCAACAACGAGATCGAGGCGATGTTCGACGACACCCGCGACTTCATCCAGGCCCACTTCTACTACGCCCCGCGCAATGACAGCCCGTTCTGGCGGGCCCAGAAGGAACTGGTCCTCCCGGAGAACATCCAGAAGAAGATCGAGGCCTACAAGGCGGGCCTCCCGATCAATTCGCCGATCGCCGACGAGTCCACGTACTACGGCAACTTCGAGGCGGAGTTCCGCAACTTCTGGACCAACGGCAGCTACTACTGCATCTTCGCCGGCCTCGGTCTCGAACCGGACACTCCGCTGCCCGTGCTCGCCCACAAGCCGGAGTCCGTGGCGGGCGCCCAGCCGCTGTTCGAGCAGGTACGGCAGCAGCAGGAACACCTGCTGCAGACGCTGCCCAGCGCCCACGACTATCTGCGCCAACTGCACGGTAAGTAGGCCCAAGGCCCGGCACCGCACGGCGGTGCCCGCCGCTCCCCGCGGCGCGGCACCGCCGGCCTCTCACCGACAGGAGTCCTCCTGCATGAGCACATCCCTGAGCACGTCGTCCGACAACACCGACATACGCCCGCTGATGTCCTGCTTCCCGTCCGGGGTCTCCGTCGTGACCGCGCTCGGCACCGACTCCGTGCCGCGCGGGATGACCTGCAGCTCCCTGGCGAGCGTGGCCCTCGACCCGGCCACCCTGGTGGTCTGCCTGCGCACCGCGGGACCCACCCTGGGCGCGGCCCTGGACAGCGGCCGGTTCGCGGTCAACCTGCTGGACGAACGGGCCCGTGCCGTCTCGGACCTGTTCGCCTCCGGCGCCACCGACCGTTTCGAGCGCGCCGAGTGGCGGCTCCCGCTGGGCGCCGGCGGCCCCCACCTCACCGGGGCGGCGCTGGCCGTGGCGGACTGCGAGGTCACCCAGGCGGTCGAGGTCGGCGACCACACGGCCGTCTTCGGCCGGGTCACCGGCGTCACGCTGGCCGACGCGGGAGAGCCCCTGCTGTACGGCCGCCGGCGGTACGCCCGCTGGTCGGTGGCGACCAGCCCGCTGGCCGAGGCCGCCGCCGAAGTGCCCCTGCCCGCCGCACTCGAAGGAGACACGCGTGTCGGCTCCCGCCTTTGACCCGCTGCCGGACCTGCTGATCGCGGTACCGGTGGTGATCGCCGCCTGCCGCGCGGGCGCCGGCCTGTTCCGGCGGATGGGCCAGCCCCCGGTGATCGGCGAGATGACCCTGGGCATCCTGCTCGGCCCGTCCCTGCTGGGCTGGGTCTCGCCGGGGCTCCAGCACTGGCTGTTCCCGCCCGAGGTGCTGCCGTACATCGGGGCGCTGGGCAACCTGGGGCTGCTGGCCTTCATGTTCCTGGTCGGCCTGGAACTCGACCTGTCGGCGCTGCGCGGGCACAGCCGCACCGCGGTGGCCGTCTCTCAGGTCAGCATCGCGCTGCCACTGGCGCTCGGCTCGCTGCTCGCGCTCGGCATGTACGGCACGTTCGCCCCCGAGGGCGTGGGCCGGCTGCCGTTCGTCCTGTTCATCGCGGTGTCGATGAGCATCACCGCGTTCCCTGTGCTGGCCCGCATCCTCACCGACCGCGGCCTGTACACCACCCGGCTGGGCTCGCTGGCGATGGCCTGCGCGGCCGTCGACGACGTGACCGCCTGGTGCCTGCTCGCGGTGGTGGCGGCGGTCGGCGCGAGCGGCTCCCCGCAGGACGCGGCGCTCACGGCACTGTGGTCGGCGGTGTTCCTCGCGGTGATGGTGTGGGTGGTGCGGCCGCTGCTCGCCCGGGCCGCCGCACGGGCGGGGCGGGCGGTGGAGTCCACCGTGCTGGTGGCGCTGTTCTGCGGTCTGTGCGTGTCGGCCTTCGTCACCGACCGGATCGGCATCCACGCCCTGTTCGGCGCGTTCCTGTTCGGCGTGACGACCCCGCGCGGCTCCCGGACGGTCGAGATCTCCGCGGCCCGGCTGAGGGCGTTCACCGTGCCGGTGCTGCTGCCCCTGTTCTTCGTCACCACGGGCCTGAAGACGGACATCGGGCTGCTGGGCGGCGACCCCACGCAGTGGCTGTGGGCGGGCGCGGTACTGGCGGTGGCCGCCTTCGGCAAGTGGGGCGGCAGCACGGCGGTGGCCCGCCTGGCCGGCGAGTCCTGGCGGGAGGCGATGTCCATCGGCGCGCTGATGAACTGCCGCGGTCTGACCGAGCTGGTCGTCCTCAACCTCGGCCTCCAGCTGGGTGTGATCAACCAGTCGCTGTTCACCATCCTCGTCCTCATGGCCCTCGCCACGACCGCCGTCACCTCCCCCGCCCTCACCTGGTTCCGCCGGGAGCCGCTGTCCGCGTCCCCGGTCCCCGACGAACCACCGCAGGAGACGGCGAACGCCCTCCAGCGGTCTTCCGAACCCAGCCCGTCCGGCGTCTGAGGCCGGGGCCCGCGCGGGGCCGGCGGCGAGTACGGGGCCCGGCCCCCGGGGCGGATCACCTCCCCCGGGGGCCCGCTCGTTCAGGCGGCCGGTGCCAGTGCCCGCTCCGTGCTCACCCGTACCCACCGCTCCAGCGTCGCCCGGGCCGCTCCCGAGTCGACGGCCGCGGCGGCCCGGCCCAGCGCGGCACCGATCCGCTCGGTGACCGTGCGGCCACCGGAGCCCTCGGCGGCCAGGGCCGCCGCCGCCGACAGCAGCACCGCGTCGCGCACCGGGCCCCGCTCGCCGTCGAACACCCGGCGCGCCACCTCGGCGTTGTGCTCGGCGTCGCCGCCGCGCAGCGCCTCGACGGGCGCGAGGGCGACCCCGACGTCCCGCGGGTCGAAACTCTCCTGGCGGAGCTGGCCGCCGGCCACCGTGAACACGGTGGACGTCGTCGTCACGGTCAGCTCGTCGAGCCCGTCGTCGCCCCGGAACACCAGCGCGGTGGCCCCCCGCCGCGCCAGCACCCCGGCGACCAGCGGCAGCAGCCGCGGGTCGGAGACGCCCACCGCGTGGGCCGAGACAGCCGCCGGATTGGTCAGCGGTCCCAGGGCGTTGAACACGGTCGGGATACCCAGTGCTCGGCGCGCCCCCGCCGCGTGCCGCATCGCCGGGTGGAAGTCGGGTGCGAAGCAGAAGGTGATGCCGGCCTCCTCGGCCACCGCGGCGACCTGCCCCGGCGGAATCCTGAGGTTCACCCCGAGCCGCTCCAGCACGTCGGCCGAGCCCGAGGCCGAACTCGCCGCGCGGTTGCCGTGCTTGACGACCCGCGCTCCGGCGCCCGCCGCCACGACGGCGGCCATGGTGGAGATGTTGACGGTGTTCGCCCCGTCTCCTCCGGTGCCCACCACATCGACGGTCCTCCCCGGCACGTCGATGCGCACGGCGTGCGCCATCATTCCCCTGACCAGCCCCTCCAGTTCGCCGACGGTCTCCCCCTTGGCGCGCAGGGCGACCAGGAAGCCGGCGATCAGGGCGTCCGGGGCGTTGCCCCGCATCACCTGGTCCATGACCCACGCGGTGTCCGCACCGGAGAGGTCACGGCCGTTCAGTACGGAGCCGAGCAGTACGGGCCAGGAGCGCTCCGTCCGCTCCGTCTCGGTGCCTGTCTTCACAGGTGCTCTCCTTCGGTCCGTGGCCGGCCGCGTCGCGGCCTAGCTCCAGGGGTCGACACCGTCGGTGTCCAGCGTCACGGTCACTCCGCCGCCGGAGACCGCGACACCGGCCGGGACGGGCCCGTCGGCCACCGCGGCCGGCCGCGGGTGCGCCTCGGCGTGCTCGGCACCGGCCACGGCGGTGAACACGGCACCGGCGGTCAGGGTGGCGAGGACGAGGGCCTGGAGCTTGGTGCGGCGAGCGGTGCTGACGAGCTGCATTTTCGTCTCCCGTTGGCTTTTCGTTGCTGCGTTTCGTTCCGACAGCAAGAAATTTATGGGGGTGCCGCTTCGCTTTATTATCGCTCCAACTTCGCCCTGCGCCCACTCACGATAACGACGATATACTTGCAGCTCAGAGGGTGTTTTCGAGGATATGGACCACTGAATTCCGATATCCTCGGGAGGCGAATCGGCACCGGTACGGGTAATTCCGCACCCGGTGCCGTTAATTCCGCTCGTCAAGCGACCCGCTCCATCGCCGCCGCGCCGGTCAGGAAGTTCTCCAGCAGCCGCATGCCGCCCGCCGTGGTCACCGACTCGGGATGGAACTGGACGCCCTCCACGGCCAGTTCGCGGTGTCTGAGACCCATGACGTACCCGTCGTCCACGGCGCGCGCGGTCACGGCCAGCTCCGGGGGCAGCGGTTCGGCGACGATCAGCGAGTGGTAGCGGGTGGCCACCAGCTCGGTGCCGAGCCCGGCGAACACCCCGGTCCCGTCGTGCGTGACCGGGCTGGTCTTGCCGTGCTTGAGCCGCCCGGCGACGGCCACCTCGGCCCCGTGGGCGAGAGCGATGGCCTGGTGGCCCAGGCAGATGCCGAGCAGCGGCACGCGCCCGGCGAAGGCGTGCACCAGCTCCACGTGCCCGGAGTCGGCCGGGTGCCCGGGTCCCGGCCCGAGCACCACCGCGTCCGGCCCCCCCGGCCAGCAGCTGCCCGGGGGTCCGGGTGCCCGAGCGCACCACCTCGGTACGCGCTCCGAGGGTGCGCAGGTACTGGTCGATGATGTGGGTGAAACTGTCATAGGCGTCGACGAGCAGGACGTTCACGGCAGCAGCTCCTCACCGGTCAGCGCCCAGTAGGCGGCGCCCATCTTGTGCAGCGTCTCGCGCCACTCCGCGTGCGGGTCGGAGTCGGCGACGATGCCCGCGCACGCCTGGGTGGAGTACGTCGTCCCGTCGTGGGAGACGGTGCGGATGCACAGCGCGAGCCGGGACCAGCCGCGCATGTCCACCAGACCGACGGCACCGGCGTACATCCGGCGCGGTTCGCTCTCCAGCTCCTCGATGATCTCCATGGCGCGGATCTTCGGCGCGCCGGTGACGGTGCCGGCCGGGAAGGTGGCGCGCAGCGCGGACCAGGTGTCCTCGCCGGCCGCGAGCCGTCCCTCGACGGTGGAGACCAGGTGGAAGACGTGCGAGTACGTCTCGACGGTCATCAGCCGCTCGACCGCCAGCGTGCCCGGCCGGCACACCCGGCCGATGTCGTTGCGGCACAGGTCGACCAGCATCACGTGCTCGGCGCGCTCCTTGTCGCTGGCGCGCAGCGCCGCGATCCGGGGGCCGTCGACGGCCGCCTGCCCGCTGCGCGGGGTGGTGCCCGCGATGGGCCGCATCACGATCCGGTCCCCGTGGGTGGCGAACAGCACCTCGGGGCTGGCACCGATCAGGGTGGCCCCGGCACGCGGCACGAGGTACATGTGCGGCGAGGGGTTGCGGTGCCGCAGCCGGCGGTAGACGTCGAGCGGGGCGAGGTCCGTGCTGACGTCGATGCGGTGGCCGATCTGGATCTGGTAGATGTCGCCGACCCCGATGTGCCCGAGGCAGCGCTCGACGTGCCCGAGAAACGTTTCCTCGTCGGTGCGGTCGTGCACCGCCCGCGGCACCGGAGCCTCGGGCACGCCGCCGGGCGCCGGGCGCAGCCGGGCCACGGCCGCCGGGACCGTGCTCGCGTCGGCGGGCGGGAAGTCCGCGCTGTGCGCGGTGCGCAGCCGGACCGTGCCGGTGGCGCCGTCGTAGTGGACGACCTCGCGGAACAGACCGAGCACCAGGTCGGGGCCGCCGTCGGCGGTGCGCCGCGGCAGCCGCTCCATGTGCCAGGCGGCGCCGTAGCCGACGGTGGCCAGGAACCCGAAGGCGTAGGTGTCCGCGGGCACCTCGGTCTCCACGGAGAACGCCCGCTGCGCTGCGCGCAGCAGCTCCCACACCTGCTCGCCCGAGGTGAGCGCGCGCGCCCCGTCCGGCAGCACGGCCAGGCCCAGGGCGTCGGCGGCGGTGTGCAGCGCGGCCACGAGTGGCGCGACGCCCTCGACGGTGACCCGGTCGGCGTGCACCTGGAGTTCGGCGAGCCGGCCGTGGCCGACGAGGGAGTCACCGCCCTCGTGCTCGGGCGCCTCCAGGCTCTCCAGGAGGAACACCTCGCCGTCGCCGAGGCGCCGGCGCAGGGCGTCGTAGAGGGCGAGCGGGTCGTGCGGGGGCAGCGGGGTCTCGTCGACGCGGACGGAAACGGGCCGGCGTGGGGCGCCGGCCGCTGGGGGCGGTGGGTCGAGCAGGGTGGTCACGGGTGGGGCCCCTTCCTCGGGGTGGACCGGTCGGGTGTGCGCTCAGCCGTAGCGGCGCAGCTCGTGGAAGAAGTCGGGCCGGACGGCGAGTTCACCGGAGGCGCGCAGGGTGTCGTACACGTGCTTGCCGAGCGCGAGGTCCAGTACGCCGAGGCCGAACGGGGAGAAGAACACGGGCCGGTCGGCGGGCACCGCGCGGGCGCCGGTGAGGACGTCGTACAGCGTGCCGTCGATGAAGTCCCGGCCGCCGGTGAGCTGTTCGGCCAGGTGCGGGGAGGTGTCGGCCTTCAGGCAGTGCTCGATGTCGTCGACGAAATTGGCGCCGGTGAGGATCACCTCGGGTGCCAGGTCGCGCAGCGAGACGTGCAGTACGAGCGGGTGGTGCCCGAACCAGCCGGGGTCGGTGATGTGCGGGGTGCCGGCGATCGTGGCGAAGACGACGAGGTCGCTGCCGCGCACCAGGTCCTCGGCCTTCTCGTGCACCGTGACGCGCCCGCCGCCGCCCGCCCGCTCCAGGTAGCCGGCGAATCCCGCCGCGTGCTCGGCCGACAGGTCGTGCACGCCGGTCTCGTCGAACTCCCAGCCGGTCCCGGCCAGGTACTGGTGGACGTAGCGGGCGATGAGCCCGGTGCCGACGAACCCGATCCGGCGGGGCCGGTCCCCGCGCCGGCGGCTCAGCGTGTCCGCGGCCAGCGCCGCCGAGGCCGCCGTGCGGGCCGCGCTGATGATGGAGCTCTCCAGGCAGGCCAGCGGGTAGCCGGTGTCGTGGTCGTTGAGGATCAGCACGGCGGAGGCGCGCGGCAGTCCGGCGGCCACGTTCTCGGGGAAGCTGGAGATCCACTTCAGCCCGTCGACCCGGATGTCGCCGCCGGCGGACGCGGGCAGCGCGATGATGCGGGAGGAGGGACGGTCGGGGAAGCGCAGGAAGTAGGACGGGGGGTTGACGGTGTCGCCGGCGCCGTGGACGCGGTAGGCCCGCTCGATGAGGCCCACCACCTCCTGGTGCCGGCCGTCGAGTACCCGGTGGACCTGAGCCCCGGAAATCACCGCAAAGGAAGGCGCCTTGGGAACGGGCGGCATCTTGTACTCCACACTTCGGGCTGACGTTTGTCCCAGCCGAACGTAGGCATGTCCCTTATCGGCTGGGTATTGGGCGTCTACATCGCGTACTGCGGTACTGGACGTGCGGTGTGCGGGCGTACGAGGTGCGGGTCGTGCGGCGTACGGGCCGTGCGCGGTGCGGGCGTGCGCGGTGCGGGCGTGCGCGGTGCGGGGTCCCGCGGCGTACGGGGCGTGCGGCGTGCGGGAGGTGCGGCGTGCGGGAGGTGCCGGGTGGCCGCGGCGGTCAGCCGGAGGCGCCGGTGTGCGGGGACGGGCGGTCGTCGAGCCGGGACAGCAGGCCCTCGGCCTGCGCGCGCCACCGGGGCGAGCCCGTGCGCAGGAAGACCGCGTGGGCCGCGCTCGCCCGCTCGCGGGCGGAGTCGAGCCGGCCCTGGCGGCTGCGGGCCTCGCCGAGGACGAGGTTGATCTGGCCGTCGACCAGGGGGCTGTCGATGCGTTCGACGACGTCCAGGGCCTCCGTCAGGGTGGCCTCGGCGGCGTCCACGTCACCGGCGCCGAGCCGGGCCTCCCCCAGACCCAGCAGGGCGTAGGCGAGCCCGACCAGATCGGATTTGGCCTGGACCAGGTCGATCACCTGCAGAAACGCTTCCTCGGCCTTCGGGAAGTCGGACCGCGCCAGATGCACCCGGCCCAGCCGGTGGATGGTCTGCGCGACGCCCCGCTTGCTCCCGCGGTCGATCGACTCCATGACCTGCACGGCCTCGACGCCCAGCTTCATCGCCAGTTCGGTGTTGCCCCGCTCCAGCTCGATCTGGGCCATGTTGTCCAGGGCGTGCGCCTCGGAGGAGACGTCACCCACGGTGCGGAAGATCTCGCCCGCCCGCTCCAGCCGGGCCATGGCGAGGTCGAGGTCGCCGCTGAACCGCTCCAGGATGGACAGGTTGCGCAGGTTCAGCGCCAGCCCGTGCGGCTCACCGGCCCGCTCGAACAGCTCCATGGCCTCGCTGTACCGGGCGTGCGCCTCCGGCAGCCGCTGGTAGGACTGGGCGATCCCGCCGAGCTGGTGCAGCATGGCCGCCTGGCCGCGCAGGTTGCCGCTGCGCCGGGCCGCCTCGAGCGCGACCTCGGCGCACTCCCGCCAGTCCTCCAGGTAGTGCCGGGTCTCGAAGAGCACGGCCGCGGACACCGTCAGGTCCCACGCGAGGTCGTCCAGGCCCAGTTCGGCCGCCTGTGCCACGGCCGCCACCAGCGACAGCCGCTCGGCCTCAAGCCACTCCAGCGGCGAGGAGAGCAGTTCGTCGGTGTGGATGCGGTCCAGGGGGCGGCGGGGCGCGGAGCTGTGCACCACGCTGAAGTGGCCGCCGTACTCCCGCCGGTGGGACTCCTCGGCGAGGGACAGCCAGGTCCGCAGGGCCCGCTCCCGGGCGGCCCGCTGGTCCGGCTCCGGCTCCTCGGCCTGCGCGCGCTCGCGCGCGTAGAGCCGCATGAGGTTCTGCAGCCGGTAGCGCAGCCGGCCGGTCGCGTCGACGCCGACGACCTCCAGGAACTGCGCGTCGACGAGGTCCTCCATGAGCCGCTCGGCGTCCAGCACGTCGACGTCGAGCAGCGCGCCGCCCACCCAGGCGGCGAAGTCCGGCACGTCCAGCAGGCCGAGGCGCCGGTAGAGCCTGGCCGTGTCGTCCGGCAGATAGCGGTACGACAGCTCGAAGCTGGCCCGCACCTGCGCGGCGCCTTGGCTCAGCTCGTCGAGGCGACGCCGCTCGTCGCCCAGCCGGGTCACCAGGTGCCGCACCGTCCAGTGCGGCTTGGAGGCGAGCCGGGCGGCGGCGATCCGCAGCGCCAGCGGCAGCCGGTCGCACAGATCGGCGAGGCGGCGGGTGTCGGCGCGGGCGGAGTCGATGCGCTCCTCGCCGACGATCCGCCCGAGCAGTTCCACGGCGTCGGCGCCGGGCAGCACTCCGAGGTGCACCCGGGCGTCCTGCGGCCAGGTGACCAGCTCCTCCAGCTGCTCCCGGCTGGTGACCAGCACGGCGCAGCCGCCGCTGCCGGGCAGCAGGGGGTGGATCTGGGCGAAGGAGCGGACGTTGTCCAGGACCAGCAGCACCCGCCGCTCCGCGAGCACGCTGCGGTAGAGCGCGACCAGGTCCTCGGTCTGGGTGGGGATCTGGTCGCTGGAGACCCCGAGCGAGCGCAGGAACCGGCTCATCGCCTCCCAGGCCGGGGTGGGCTCGTGGTGCTCGTCGTATCCGCGCAGATCGGCGAAGAGACGGCCGTCGGGGAAGTGCTGGGCGGCCCGGTGCGACCAGCGCACCGCGAGACCGGTCTTGCCGACCCCGGCGATACCGGTGATGAGCCCGATGGCGGGCCCGTGCTGCCGGTCGCGGTTCGCGACCAGCGTGTCCAGTAACGCGAGTTCCGGCGCACGGCCGGTGAATCCGGGCACGTCCGGCGGGAGTTCGGAGGGTACGACGGGGGTGTCCGCCCGCGGGGCGTCGGTGGCGGGCACCGCCGGGGCGGGGGCCAGCGAGGGGTCGTCGCGCAGGATCGCGTCGTGCAGTCCCTGCAGGTCCGGGCCCGGCTCCATGCCCAGTTCCTCGATGAACTGGGTGCGTGCCTCGCGGAAGGTGGCCATCGCCTCGGCTCGCCGGCCCGACCGGTACTGGGCGAGCATCAGATGGTGCCGGGTCCGCTCCCGCAGCGGGTGCTCGCGGACCACGGAGACGAGCTCGGGCACCAGGTCGTGGTGGTTGCCCAGTTCCAACTGGACGGCGGTGGCGTCGTCGTAGGCGTTGAGCCGGTGGCCCTCCAGCCGGGCCGCCTCGTCCTCGACCAGGGCACTGGAGATCCCTGCGAAGGCGGGGCCTCGCCACAGGGCGAGGGCCTGGGTGTAGGCACCGGCCGCCTCGGGGAGCCGGGCCTGCTGCACGGCGGTCTCGGCGGTCTTCACCAGGCGGGTGAACTCCAGGACGTCCACCGAGTGGCCGTCGGGTCTGAGCACATAGCCGGGGTGGGCGGTGAGGATGATGTCCTCGGCCGCGCCCTGGCTCTTGAACGTCTTGCGCAGCGCGGCGATCACGATGGCGATCTGGGTGCGAGCGGTGGCCGGCGGCCGGTCGTTCCACACGGCGTCGACGAGGGTGTCGACCGGGACGATCCGGCCCGAGTTGAGCAGCAGCAGAGCGAGCACCGTTCGCTGACGCGCACCGCCGACCGGAAGACCTCGGCCCTGCGACGTCACCGTCACGGGCCCGAGTACCTCGAACCTGAGCCGCTCGCCCACGGATGTTCCCCCAGAACTTCCATCCCCATGTCCCGCCAGGTGGCCCAACGGATGACAATACCCGAGAAAGCCAACTTGCCCCCTACGGATTTCCGACGCCGGAGTGTTTCCCGGAGCGCGTCCATTGCGAAATCCGCGATTCCCCTTTTAGATGCGCTGAGCAGTGATTTCTTGAATGCGAATTCGCACGCTCTCGCCTCCCCCGTTTCGATTCCCACCCGCCCCACTCGGCTCGCATTGTCAGAACGTGCGTATCCCGCTCGCGAGTTCCCCCGTGCCACCCCTTGACCCGCCGGACGTTGTCGTACAGGCGTTCACTTACGCACAGCAGTGCGGCACGGAGTGCCCGATGACGTCCACGCGACGACCCGATGGGGCTCGGCACCACCGCCCTCGTCTCCCAGCCCGATCGCCGCCGCCTGCGGGTGGGCGACTACCGCGTGATCTACACGCTCGACAACGGCGAGCTGGTGGTGTGGGTGGTGCACCCAGGACACCGCTCCACCGTCTACGACACCTGAAAGCGGCATGAACCGACGAAGGGGCCTGGCTCGGCCGAGCCAGGCCCCTCGGTCGCGCGGCCGATCGCGCGTCCGGTCAGACGTTGAAGCGGAACTCCACCACGTCGCCGTCCTGCATCACGTAGTCCTTGCCTTCCATGCGGGCCTTGCCCTTGGCGCGGGCCTCGGTGACCGAGCCCGTCTCGACCAGGTCGCCGAAGGAGATGACCTCGGCCTTGATGAAGCCCTTCTGGAAGTCGGTGTGGATCACACCGGCCGCCTCGGGGGCCGTGGCGCCCTTCTTGATCGTCCAGGCGCGGGACTCCTTGGGGCCTGCCGTCAGGTAGGTCTGCAGGCCCAGGGTGTCGAAGCCGACACGGGCCAGCGTGGCCAATCCCGGCTCGTGCTGCCCGACGGACTCCAGCAGCTCCAGCGCCTCCTCCTCGTCCAGCTCGGCGAGGTCCTGCTCCAGCTTGGCGTTGAGGAAGATCGCCTCGGCCGGGGCGACCAGGGCGCGCTGCTCGTTCTTGAACTCCTCGTCGACCAGCTCGTCCTCGTCGACGTTGAAGACGTAGAGGAACGGCTTGGTGGTGAGCAGGTGCAGGTCGTGCAGCAGTTCGTTGCGCTCGGTGCCCTGGACGATGCCGTGGGCGAAGAGCGTGTCGCCCTTCTCCAGGATCTCCTTGGCCTCCTCGACGGCCTTGACCTTGGGCGCGATGTCCTTCTTGATCCGCGACTCCTTCTGCAGGCGCGGCAGGACCTTCTCGATCGTCTGGAGGTCGGCGAGGATCAACTCGGTGTTGATCGTCTCGATGTCGTCCTTGGGCGAGACCTTGCCGTCCACGTGGACGACGTTCTCGTCCTTGAAGGCCCGGATGACCTGGCAGATCGCGTCGGACTCACGGATGTTCGCGAGGAACTTGTTGCCCAGGCCCTCACCCTCGGACGCGCCGCGCACGATGCCCGCGATGTCCACGAAGTCCACCGTGGCCGGGAGGATGCGCTCGGAGCTGAAGATCGAGGCGAGCTTGGCCAGCCGGCCGTCGGGAACACCGACCACGCCGACGTTCGGCTCGATCGTGGCGAACGGGTAGTTGGCCGCCAGCACGTCGTTCTTGGTCAGGGCGTTGAACAGGGTCGACTTGCCGACATTCGGCAGGCCGACGATTCCGATCGTGAGCGACACGTTGCGACTTCCCGTAGATGAGAGGGGCCAGGGGCTGCCAGGGGGCCAGAGACACTGGCCGATCCACCAGTCTACGGCGTCGGCGGCGGCCGGGTCCCGGGAGCGTCGAACGGCCGGTCGAGCCGTGTTCACCGGCGTGTCTGAGGGCCGATTCGACACATAAACAGACCTAAGTTGGCCCAATGGAGCAACACAGGAGGCGACCCCCGCACGACGCACGGCGACGCCGCGACCGGTACGCGTCGCTGCCGGCGCAGGCACGGTGGCGGGCGGGCGAGGGCGGGGACGCCAGAGACGCCAGGGGCGCCGAGGGTGCCGCACGGCCGGCGCGCGGCACCCGGCCGGTGCCCCGGGACGGGGCGCCCGGCCCCCGGCTGACCGGGCTCGGCGGGGGACTGTTCTGCGCGGCCGCGATGCTGCTGCTCGGCTTCGTGGACCAGATGCTGTTCGGCGCGTCCCTGACGCTGTACGGCGTGCTGTTCCTGCCGGTGTGCGTGCTGACCGCCCTGTGGGTGCGCGGCGGCGACCTGCTCACCGCGCCCGTCGTCGTGCCGATCGCCTTCCTGGCGGGCCTCCTCCCCGTCGCCGACGGCCGGGGCGGTCTGACCGGACGGATGATGGGGCTGGTGACCGGGCTCGCCACCCAGGCGGGCTGGCTCTACGGGGGGACGCTGGTCGCGGGGGTGATCGTGCTCGCGCGCCGGGTGCGGTGGGTACGCGCCCGGCGCCGCGCCTGAGCCGGGCTCCGCTACGCCTCGCGGGTCTGCGCGGCCCGCATCGCCGCTCCGACGATCCCCGCGTTGTTCTGCAGCTGGGCCGGCACTATCTCGGCCCGGACGCCGTCGATCAGGTGGAGGAACTTGTCGGCCTTGCGGCTGACCCCGCCGCCGACGATGAACAGCTCGGGCGAGAAGAGCATCTCGACGTGGGCGAGGTACCTCTCGACCCGCCGGGCCCAGCGCTCCCAGCTCAGCTCGTGGTCCTCCTTGGCCTTGCTGGAGGCCCGCTTCTCCGCGTCGTGGCCGCCCAGTTCCAGGTGGCCCAGCTCGGTGTTGGGCACCAGGACGCCGTCCATGAACACGGCGCTGCCGATGCCGGTGCCGAAGGTGAGCAGGATGACCGTGCCCCGGCGGCCCCGCCCGGCGCCGAACTGCATCTCGGCGACGCCCGCCGCGTCCGCGTCGTTGACCACGGTCACCGGCAGGCCGCCCAGCCGGCCGCTGAACAGGGCGCCCGCGTCCGTGTCGATCCAGCTCTTGTCGACATTGGCCGCCGTACGGACCGTGCTGCCGCCGGTGACCACACCCGGGAAGGTCAGGCCCACCGGACCCGACCAGCCGAAATGGTCCACGACCTGCTTCACGCCGTCGGCCACGCCGTCGGGCGTCGCCGGGTGCGGGGTGAGCACCTTGCACCGCTCCTGGGCCAGGTCGCCCTTGTCCAGGTCCACAGGGGCGCCCTTGATCCCGGATCCACCGATGTCCACGCCGAAGATCTGCATGGCCCCACGTTACGACGGAGGACTGACGGTCACTACGGCGTACGGGGGCCCGGGCGCCCGACGGTCACCCGGCGGCGGTGTCCGAGGGGCCGGAACCGCCGCGCTCGGCGACCAGGGCGGTGGCCTCGTCGCGCAGGTCGCGGCGGAGCTCCTTGGGCAGCGAGAAGGTGATGGACTCCTCGGCCGCCTTGACGATCTCGACGTCGCCGTAGCCGCGCTCGGTGAGCCACTGAAGGACCTGCTCGACCAGGACCTCGGGGACGGAGGCGCCGGAGGTGACACCGACCGTGGTGACGCCCTCGAGCCAGGCCTCGTCGATCTCGTCGGCGAAGTCCACCAGGTAGGCCGCGCGGGCGCCGGCGAGCTTGGCGACCTCGACCAGCCGCTTGGAGTTCGACGAGTTGCGCGAGCCGACCACGATCACCAGCTCGGCCTCGGCGCCCATCTGCTTGACGGCGAGCTGGCGGTTCTGGGTGGCGTAGCAGATGTCGTCGCTGGGCGGGGAGACGAGGCCGGGGAACTTCGTCTTCAGGGCGTCGACGGTCTCCATGGTCTCGTCCACGGAGAGGGTGGTCTGGGACAGCCAGACGACCTTCGAGGGGTCGCGCACCTCGACCTTGGCGACGTCCTCGGGGCCGTCCACGAGCTGGATGTGGTCGGGGGCCTCGCCGGAGGTGCCGATGACCTCCTCGTGGCCCTCGTGCCCGATCAGGAGGATGTCGTAGTCGTCGTTGGCGTACCGGACGGCTTCCTTGTGGACCTTGGTGACCAGCGGGCAGGTGGCGTCGATGGTGGCGAGCCGGCCCACCCGGGCCTCCTCATGCACCACCGGCGCGACGCCGTGCGCCGAGAACATCACGATGTTCCCGGGCGGCACCTCCTCGGTCCGCTCGACGAAGACGGCGCCCTTCTTCTCCAGGGTCTGCACGACGTACTTGTTGTGGACGATCTCGTGCCGGACGTAGATCGGGGCCCCGTACTGCTCCAGGGCCTTCTCGACGGCGATCACGGCGCGGTCCACACCGGCGCAGTAGCCACGGGGGGCGGCGAGCAGGACACGGCGGCCAGACGAAGCGGTCATGCCACCCATCGTAAGGGTGCGTGCGCGGGCTCCGGATCGCGTGCCCCCGCGGTGGTGGGAGACCGGTGCGCATGTCCGGCACCGGCACGCAGGCGCACGCAGGCGCTCCCCCCGGGGACCGGCACCGGCCGCGCGGCGGCCTCGGCCCGCGGGACCCGGTGGTCCGCGGGCTGCTGTGCGACGCGCCCCGGTTCGGACGCCGGGCTGGTGGTGCCCGCGGCTGCGCGGACGCCCGGCCCCGTCGGGCGGCTGGGGTCACCGGCGTTTGTCGGTACCGCCCACTACGCTCGCGGCATGGCTGTGAACACGTCGCCCGAAACGCCTCTGCCCGTCGGTGAGGTATCCCGGCTGATCGGGAGCTGGATCGACCGGCTCGGCGCGGTGTGGGTCGAGGGGCAGATCACGCAGTTGTCGCGGCGGCCGGGCGCGGGGGTGGTGTTCCTGACCCTGCGGGACCCCTCGCGCGACGTGTCCGTCGGCGTGACCTGCTACCGGCAGGTGTTCGACGCCGTGGCCGACGTCGTCGGCGAGGGTGCCCGGGTCGTGGTGCTGGCGAAACCGGAGTGGTACGCCCCGCGCGGGCAGCTGTCGCTGCGGGCCGCGGAGATACGGCCGGTGGGCGTCGGCGAGCTGCTGGCCCGTCTGGAGCAGCTGAAGAAGGCGCTGGCGGCCGAGGGGCTGTTCGCGCCGGAACGCAAGAAGCCGCTGCCGTTCCTGCCGCAGCTGGTCGGGCTGGTGTGCGGCCGTGCCTCCGCCGCGGAGCGGGACGTGCTGGAGAACGCCCGGCACCGCTGGCCCGCCGTCCGCTTCGAGGTGCGCAACGTCGCCGTGCAGGGCGTGCACGCCGTCCCGCAGGTCGTCCAGGCGGTCAAGGAGCTGGACGCGATGGAGGACGTGGACGTCATCGTCGTCGCCCGGGGCGGCGGCAGCGTGGAGGATCTGCTGCCCTTCTCCGACGAGCAGCTGGTGCGGGCCGTGGCGCAGTGCCGTACGCCGGTGGTCTCCGCGATCGGGCACGAGCCGGACAACCCGTTGCTGGACCACGTCGCCGACCTGCGCGCTTCCACGCCGACCGACGCGGCCAAGAAGGTGGTGCCGGACGTGGGCGAGGAGTTCGAGCGGGTGCGGCTGCTCCGGGACCGGGCCCGGCGGTGTGTGCACGCGGCCGTGGAGCGGGAGGAGCGGGGTCTGGCGCACGCGCTGGCCCGGCCGTCGATGGAGGATCCGCACCGGATGCTCGACGAGCGCGGGGACCACGTGGCCTCGCTGCTGGCCCGCGGCCGGCGCACCCTCGGGCACCTGCTGGACCGCGCCGACTCGGAGCTGACCCACACGCACGCGCGCGTGGTCGCCCTCTCCCCCGCCGCCACGCTGCGGCGCGGCTACGCGGTGCTGCAGAAGGCGGACGGGCACGTGGTGCGCGACCCGGCCGAGGTGGAGGACGGCGAGACGCTGCGCGCGCGGGTCGCCGAGGGCGAGTTCCCTGTCCGTGTCGATGTCGTCGATGTCTAGGGTGAGTGGATGACCAGCAAGGTGGATGAGGCGCTCTCGTACGAGCAGGCGCGGGACGAGTTGATCGAGGTCGTGCGGCGGCTGGAGGCCGGCGGTACGACGCTGGAGGAGTCCCTGGCCCTGTGGGAGCGCGGCGAGGAGCTGGCGAAGGTGTGCCGGCGGTGGCTGGAGGGTGCCCGGGCCCGGCTGGACGCGGCCCTCGCCGAGGAGGAGTCCGGCGAGAAGGAGGAGTGAGCCGTCACACAGAGCGTTTGTTGAAGGTTGAACATCTTTGGTGTAAGCTCCTCGCCGTAAGCCGGTCCGGCGCTGCCCGGACCGGACGCGCGTACGAGGAAGTCCCGCATGTCTCTCGTTCTTGACCCCACCGCCCAGGACCTGCTGTTCCGCGAGGCCCGCACCGCGAACACCTTCACCGACGAGCCGGTGACCGAGGAGCAGGTCCGGGCGATCTACGACCTGGTCAAGTACGGCCCGACCGCCTTCAACCAGTCGCCGCTGCGCATCACCCTGGTCCGGTCCGCCGAGGCCCGCGAGCGCCTGGTGCGGCACATGGCCGAGGGCAACCGGCCGAAGACCGCCACCGCCCCGCTGGTCGCGATCCTCTCCGCGGACAACGAGTTCCACGAGGAGCTGCCGACCCTGTTCCCGCACTTCCCGGCCGCCAAGGACCTCTTCTTCTCCGAGCGTCCGGTCCGCGAGAGCGCCGCCGGCATGAACGCCGCCCTCCAGGCCGCGTACTTCATCATCGGCGTCCGCGCCGCCGGCCTGGCCGCCGGACCCATGACCGGCCTCGACTTCGCCGGCGTCCAGAAGGAGTTCCTGGACGACGACCACACCCCGCTGATGGTCGTCAACATCGGCCGCCCGGGCCCGGACGCCTGGCACCCGCGCTCCCCGCGCCTGGCCTACGACGACGTCGTCACGACCGTCTGAGCCGCCCCGCGCACGCGAAGAGGCCCCCGGCACCGCCGGGGGCCTCTTCGCGTCGTCCGCGTGCGCCGGGCCCGCTTCCCCCCCGCCCGGGTCCGCCCGGGTCCGCCCGGGTCCGCCCGCGCGAGCGGTTCAGCCCATCTTCAGCGCCGCCGCCATCTTCGTCAGCCGGTCGAAGGAGGCGGTGCCGGCCACCACCGTCGTGGAGCCCGGGGTGCCCTCCAGGACCAGCGCGTCATAGCGGCCGCCGGTGTAGCGGGTCCAGGTGCGGCCGCCGATCCGCTCGGTCCGCTCGGTGGCCGAGCCGCCCTGGCTGGCCTGGTCGATGAAGTCGGACCGCTTCTGAGCGGACTGCTCGACCTGCACGTACTGGCCCTCGGGATCCTGGAAGCCCAGGTGCCAGCGGTCGGACTCCTCGCCCTGGAAGCGTACGGAGGTCGCTTTCCAGGTACTCGGCAGACCTTCCGGTGCCGCCACCGGATAACTCGCGGCACGCCGTGCCGTGAGCAGCTCGACCCGGTAGTCGACCCGCTTGATGTCGGGAGCGTGATCGTCGTGCGGGACGAGGAGATAGATGAACCCCGCCGCCAACCCGATGAGGCCCAGGGAGAGGATCATGTCCCGGACCGTCTTCTGCCTACCGTTCGAACCTGCCACGCCCTCTATGGTCGCAGGTGTCCAGAGCGCTCATCCGTGGGGTCCCCTGCTCATTTTGTCTGCCCAACGATAGAGTCGGCCTCAAGACCCTCATCCGGCCGTCGTCGTATCAGAAAGGTGCGCTCCGATGACCGAGCATCATCACTTGCCGTCCGAGCTTGACGTCCCCTCCGAGGCCCCCGATCGCAACCTCGCTCTGGAACTCGTCCGGGTGACCGAAGCCGCCGCGATGGCCGCGGGCCGCTGGGTCGGGCGCGGCGACAAGAACGGCGCCGACGGCGCCGCCGTGCGCGCCATGCGAACCCTCGTCTCCACCGTCTCGATGAACGGCGTCGTCGTCATCGGCGAGGGCGAGAAGGACGAGGCCCCGATGCTCTTCAACGGAGAGCAGGTCGGCGACGGCACCGGGCCCGAGGTGGACATCGCCGTCGACCCGATCGACGGCACCACCCTGACGGCCAAGGGCATGCCCAACGCCATCGCCGTCCTGGCCGCCGCCGAGCGCGGCGCCATGTTCGACCCGTCCGCCGTGTTCTACATGGACAAACTGGTCACCGGCCCCGAGGCCGCGGACTTCGTCGACATCAACGCGCCCGTGTCGGTCAACATCCGCCGGGTCGCCAAGGCCAAGCGCCGCACGCCCGAGGACGTCACGGTCGTCATCCTCGACCGGCCCCGGCACGAAGGCATCATCAAGGAGATCCGGGAGACCGGCGCCCGCATCAAGCTGATCTCCGACGGTGACGTCGCCGGCTCCATCCTGGCGCTGCGCGAGGGCACCGGCATCGACCTGCTGCTCGGGATCGGCGGCACCCCCGAGGGCATCATCTCGGCCTGCGCGGTCAAGTGCCTGGGCGGCACCATCCAGGGCAAGCTGTGGCCGAAGGACGAGGAGGAGCGGGCCCGGGCCGTCGACGCCGGGCACGACCTGGACAAGGTGCTCACCACGGAGGACCTGGTCACCGGCGAGAACGTGTTCTTCGTCGCCACCGGCATCACGGACGGCGAGCTGATGCGCGGCGTCCGGTACCGGTCCGAGACCGCCACCACCGACTCGATCGTGATGCGCTCGAAGTCCGGCACGGTACGGCGGATCGACTCCGAGCACCGGCTGAGCAAGCTGCGGGCCTACAGCGCGATCGACTTCGACCGGGCGAAGTAGCACCCGGATCCGGTTCCGGGCCGGGCCCGGGAAGACCGATGGGCGCCCTCCGTGCGGGGAGGGCGCCCATCGTCGTGTCCAAGGGCCTGTTGGGGCCCTTACCCCGCTATGCGGTTCGCCGTCGCCCGTGCCGCCTTCTTCAGCTCCACCTCGCGCCTGCGCCGCCGCGCCAGGACCACCCGGCGCTCCGCCGCCGTCAGGCCGCCCCAGACGCCGTAGGGCTCGGGCTGCAGCAGGGCGTGCTCGCGGCACTCGACCATGACGGGACAGCGCGCGCAGACGCGCTTGGCCGCCTCCTCACGGGACAGGCGGGCTGCCGTCGGCTCCTTCGACGGAGCGAAGAACAGGCCGGCCTCGTCACGCCGGCACACCGCCTCGGTGTGCCAGGGCGCGTCTTGGTCCCGGTCGCGCGCTGGCACCCGCTGGGCCGGAACGGCAGCTACCTGCAGGGACGAATGCGGCGGTTGCAGCACGGGTCTACTCCTGACGACGGCTTCGCGAGTGAGCGACGATGCAGCAAGGCCTACCCGCTGTGCGCGCGCCTATGCACTGCGTTCCCGACCGCAGGCGCGCGGCGGCTTGTTCGCGCCCCCGCGCGCTCGCGACCGCCGGGCGCGGCCCGCGCGGCCACCGGCGGATTCACGAGCGTCAACGACCGAG
Organism: Streptomyces sp. IBSBF 3136; assembly: GCF_036815105.1. Taxonomy (NCBI): domain Bacteria; kingdom Bacillati; phylum Actinomycetota; class Actinomycetes; order Kitasatosporales; family Streptomycetaceae; genus Streptomyces; species Streptomyces sp. IBSBF 3136. The sequence continues at coordinate 25,431 of NZ_JAJSZC010000022.1, read as the reverse complement.
GTGTTTGCGCAGCTTCCTGTCGACCTTGTCCTGGACACGGTCGAGGATGTCCGCCACCCGCTTGCCGCGCCGGGGGCGTGCCTCGACGTTGCCCAGCACGGCCCACCCGTCGACGTAGACCACCGGAGCGTCGGACTCGACCGAGTCCAGCGTGTCCACTTCGAAGTTGCCCAGCACGCCGCCGCCGGTGCCGCGCAGCGACACGTTCTCCGGAACCCGGATCTGCACGTCCCCGAAGACCGAGACCGCCTTGATCACCACCTGCTGGTACTCGAAGATCGCCTCGCTGAGGTCGATCTCGACGCTGCCGAACACCGCGTAGGCGTGCAGCCGGCGCCCCGCGCGCCAGCGGCCCCTGCGGGAGGCGGCACTGAGCACGGCCACCACGTTCGCGTCGGCCTCGGCCGGGACGGCGCCGGGCGTGGGCCGGGACGGCACCGGGGTGTAGGCGGGGGCGGCGGCCCGCTGGTGGGCCGCGGGCAGATCGCGGATGAAGACCTCGAGCTCGCCGACCGTCTTGGCGTGCAGCACCGCCTCGACCCGCTCGGCGTGCTCGTCGGCGGTCAGCCGGCCCTCGGCCAGGGCCTCGCGGAGGATGTCGGCGACGCGGTCACGGTCGGCGTCCGAGGCGCGCAGCTCGGCGAGACGCGGGGCCGTGTCCTGGGCAGGGGCGTGCTTCTGAAGGTCCACGACGGCAGCGTACCGAAACGCGATAGATCGCGACTAGGGGTCCGGGCGACCCGCGTGTCCCCACCACGCGTTTCCGCCACGCGCCCCCGCCCCGTCCCTGCCCCGCACGCCCCGGGTTCCCGATGCGTCCGGAACTGAGCCTTACCTCACAGGTTCCGCGCGGACGGCAGGTTCTAGGCTGGTGAGGCCCGCCGACGTCGACGGGCAGCCGTCCGTCACAGTGAGGAATGGGCTGAGATGCCTGAGTTCGCGTACACCGATCTGCTCCCCCAGGGCGAGGACACCACCCCCTACCGGCTGGTGACCTCGGAGGGCGTGTCCACCGTCGAGGGACCGGACGGCCGGACGTTCCTCAAGGTGGAGCCGGAGGCGCTGCGCAAGCTGGCCGAGGAGGCCGTCCACGACATCCAGCACTACCTGCGCCCGGCCCACCTGGCGCAGCTGCGCCGCATCATCGACGACCCCGAGGCGTCGGCCAACGACAAGTTCGTCGCCCTGGACCTGCTGAAGAACGCGAACATCGCGGCCGCCGGCGTGCTCCCCATGTGCCAGGACACCGGCACCGCGATCGTGATGGGCAAGCGCGGCCAGAACGTGCTGACCGAGGGCGGCGACGAGGCGGCGCTGAGCCGCGGCATCTACGACGCGTACCTGAACCTCAACCTGCGCTACTCGCAGATGGCTCCGCTCACCATGTGGGAGGAGAAGAACACCGGCTCCAACCTGCCGGCCCAGATCGAGCTGTACGCGACCGACGGCGGCGCCTACAAGTTCCTGTTCATGGCCAAGGGCGGCGGCTCGGCCAACAAGTCCTTCCTGTACCAGGAGACGAAGGCCGTCCTGAACGAGGCCTCCATGATGAAGTTCCTGGAGGAGAAGATCCGTTCGCTGGGCACGGCCGCCTGCCCGCCCTACCACCTGGCGATCGTCGTCGGCGGCACGAGCGCCGAGTTCGCGCTGAAGACCGCGAAGTACGCCTCCGCGCACTACCTGGACGAGATCCCGGCGGAGGGTTCGGAACTCGGCCACGGCTTCCGGGACAAGGAGCTGGAGGAGAAGGTCTTCGAGCTGACCCAGAGGATCGGCATCGGCGCCCAGTTCGGCGGCAAGTACTTCTGCCACGACGTCCGCGTGGTCCGCCTCCCCCGGCACGGCGCCTCCTGCCCGGTCGCCATCGCCGTCTCCTGCTCGGCCGACCGCCAGGCCGTCGCGAAGATCACGGCCGAGGGTGTCTTCCTGGAGCAACTGGAGACCGACCCGGCGCGCTTCCTGCCGGAGACCACGGACGAGCACCTGGACGAGTCGTCCGACGTGGTGCGGATCGACCTGAACCAGCCGATGGACACGATCCTGGCCGAGCTGACGAAGTACCCGGTCAAGACCCGCCTGTCGCTGACCGGCCCGCTGGTCGTGGCCCGCGACATCGCGCACGCCAAGATCAAGGAGCGGCTGGACGCGGGCGAGGAGATGCCGCAGTACCTGAAGGACCACCCCGTGTACTACGCGGGCCCGGCGAAGACCCCCGAGGGCTACGCCTCCGGTTCCTTCGGCCCGACGACGGCCGGCCGCATGGACTCCTACGTGGAGCAGTTCCAGGCGGCGGGCGGCTCGAAGGTGATGCTCGCCAAGGGCAACCGCTCCAAGCAGGTCACCGACGCGTGCGACGCGCACGGCGGCTTCTACCTCGGCTCCATCGGCGGCCCGGCCGCCCGCCTCGCCCAGGACTGCATCAAGAAGGTCGAGGTCGTCGAGTACGAGGAGCTCGGCATGGAGGCGGTCTGGAAGATCGAGGTCGAGGACTTCCCGGCGTTCATCGTCGTCGACGACAAGGGAAACGACTTCTTCCAGGATCCCGCCCCTCAGCCGACCTTCACCACGATCCCGGTACGGGGCCCGGGTCTGGGCTGACTCCGGTGACGGCCGCCGCCCCGTGCCCCCCGGCGACCGGCCGGGGCCACGGGGCGGCGGGCGTCCGTCCTGAGCGGCCGCCGAACCGTCTCGCGCGGCCGCGAACCGCCCCGGGCCGCCGCCGAGGTGACCGGGCGTCAGGCCCCCCGCGCACCCGACTCGCGCAGCCCGCCTGCCGCGGGAACACCCGGGGCCTCGGCGATGCTGTCCTTCAGGGAGGTGTCGCAGATGACAGACGACCAGACCGGCGCCGGGTACCGGATCGAGCACGACTCCATGGGCGAGGTGCGGGTGCCCGCCCATGCCAAGTGGCGGGCGCAGACACAGCGTGCCGTCGAGAACTTCCCGGTGTCCGGGCAGCGGCTGGAGCGGGCCCACATCGAGGCCCTCGCCCGGATCAAGGCGGCCGCCGCGAAGGTGAACGCCGAGCTGGGGGTGCTGGACAAGGACGTCGCGGAGGCGATCCAGGAGGCGGCCGGGGAGGTCGCCGAGGGCCGGTGGGACGAGCACTTCCCGGTGGACGTGTTCCAGACCGGGTCCGGGACCTCGTCCAACATGAACACCAACGAGGTCGTCGCGACCCTCGCCGGTGAGCGGCTCGGCCGGGACGTGCACCCCAACGACCACGTCAACGCCTCGCAGTCGTCCAACGACGTCTTCCCGTCGTCCATCCACATCGCCGCGACCGCCGCCGTCACCCACGACCTGATCCCGGCGCTCGAGCACCTCGCCGCCTCCCTCGGCCGCAAGGCGGAGGAGTTCGCGGACGTGGTGAAGTCAGGGCGGACGCACCTGATGGACGCCACCCCGGTGACGCTGGGGCAGGAGTTCGGCGGGTACGCGGCCCAGGTGCGCCACGGCGTCGAGCGGCTGCGCGCCTCGCTGCCCCGGCTGGCCGAGCTGCCGCTGGGCGGGACGGCCGTGGGGACGGGGATCAACACGCCGCCCGGGTTCTCGGCCGCGGTGATCCGGGAGGTCGCGCGGACCACCGGGCTGCCGCTCACCGAGGCCCGGGACCACTTCGAGGCCCAGGGCGCCCGGGACGGCATCGTGGAGACCAGCGGGCAGCTCAGGACCATCGCGGTGGGCCTGACGAAGATCGCCAACGACCTGCGGTGGATGGCGTCGGGGCCGCGCACCGGGCTGGCCGAGATCCGGCTGCCCGACCTCCAGCCGGGTTCGTCCATCATGCCGGGCAAGGTCAACCCGGTGATCCCCGAGGCGGTGCTCATGGTGGCCGCCCAGGTGATCGGCAACGACGCCACCATCGCCACCGCCGGCGCCTCCGGGAACTTCGAGCTGAACGTCATGCTGCCGGTCATCGCCAAGAACGTGCTGGAGTCCGTGCGGCTGCTCGCCTCCGTCTCCCGGCTGCTGGCCGACCGGACCGTCGACGGCATCACCGCCGACCGCGAACGGGCCCGCGAGTACGCCGAGTCCTCGCCCTCGGTGGTGACCCCGCTGAACAAGTACATCGGCTACGAGGAAGCGGCCAAGGTCGCCAAGCGGTCGCTGGCCGAGCGCAGGACGATCCGCGAAGTGGTCCTGGAGGGCGGGTACGTGGAGCGCGGGGACCTCACCCTGGAGCAGCTCGACGAGGCGCTGGACGTCCTGCGGATGACCCACCCCTGACGACGGCTCGGCCGCGGACCGTGACGGGCGCCGCAGCGTCGTGTGCCTACGGCACCTAATATCTGTCCATGGCGGACGACGGAGCGACGAGACGAGCGGCACGGGTGCCGGCACCAGCACCGGCACCCCCGGCGTACTGGACCCCCGGGACCGGGATCCTGTGGCGGTACCGGGCGAACGGCTCGGCGCGCTTCCACATCGCCCGGCCCGTCACCGTCGTCCGGGACGACGCGGAACTGCTCGCGGTGTGGATGGCGCCCGGCACCGAGTGCGTGAAGCCGGTGCTGGCCGACGGCAGGGCCGTGCACCTGGAGCCGCTGGAGACCCGCTACACCACGCCGCGCACGGTGCAGCGGGACCGGTGGTTCGGCACCGGGGTGCTGAAACTGGCCAGGCCCGGCCGGCCCTGGTCGGTGTGGCTGTTCTGGGACCCGGGCTGGCGGTTCAAGAACTGGTACGTCAACCTTGAGCAGCCGTTGTCCCGTTGGGAGGGTGGCGTGGACTCCGAGGACTACTTCCTGGACATCGCGGTCCATCCGGACCGCCGCTGGAACTGGCTGGACGAGGACGAGTTCGCGCAGGCCCAGCGGGACGGGCTGATGGACGAGCGGACCGCCGGGCGGGTGCGGGCGGCGGGCCGGAACGCGGTGGAGGTGATCGACGCGTGGGGCACGCCGTTCTCGGACGGCTGGGAGGACTGGCGCCCCGACCCCTCCTGGGGGGTACCGTCACTCCCTGAGGACTGGGACCGTACACCCGCTCACATGTCCTCATGAGACCCTTGATGCGCCCCCGGTCCACAACCGTAGGATCGTCCTCCGCAAGGGCGCTTCAGTACAACTACCGGAGCATGTGCCGGGTCTGACCATACGTCACCGAGGGGCGGCAGGACGTGAGCGAGGGGTACGAGGGCAACACCACCGCGGGACCGCACGGGATCGCCGGTGGCACAGGCACGACCTCTGACCGCGCGGGAATTCCGTTCCTGGGGCACGTATTCCGGGTATCGGCATTTCGGCGGGACTATCTGCGCGCCCGGCGCGCAGCCCCGGACGGACGGATTCGACACGCGTGACGGAGCAGCCCACCTCCTCCTACGAGCGCCCGCAGCCGGGCGTCGACCCCGCGGAAGCCCGCGGGGCGCTGCTGCGTACCCCGGCACCGCTCGGCAACCCGGCCTTACCCGCCCAGGCGGCGCGCGCGGACGGCACACCCACCGGTCCGGGGACGAGCGCTCCCCGCGGCAAGGGGAACAAGGGGAAGGAGCCCCCAGTCAACGGCCCGGAGCACTCCCAGCCCGCCACCGCCGAGACGATGGGCACGGCTCCCGCGCGAGCGAGTTCGAGCGTGGGGGAGCACCGTCCTCGTCCCGTGCCGGAGGCCATCCCGGCGCAGCCCGCCTCCGAGCAGGAGCGGACGCCGGGCGGTCAGGAACGCCGTACCGGGCGGGGTCTGCCGCCGGGGCGGCCGATGCCGATGCGGCGCGACGGCGACCGGCTCAGGTTCGTGGGCGCCGCCACCCGGCGGATCGCCCGCGGCATCGACCTGGACGAGATCGTGATGGGTCTGTGCCGGGCCACGGTGCCGACGTTCTCGGACGCGATCCTGGTCTATCTGCGCGACCCGCTGCCGGTCGGTGACGAGCGGCCCACCGGTCCGGTGGTGCTGCGGCTGCGCCGGACCGACCGGATACCGGACGAACGGGACACCGAGGGTCTGTCGCTGCCGCCGTTCCCGGAACCGGAGCCGGACTCCTCGGCGCTCTCGGAGCTGTCGTCGCTGACGACCGAGCTGTGCGAGGTGCGGCCCGGCGGCGCGCTGAACGAGGTGCTGCGCGGGGTGCGGCCGGTGTTCGCCGACGCGCCCGCCGCCCGGGCCGCGCTGCCCGAGCTGCTCGGCGAGGGCGGTGAGGCGGTCGTACCGGGCGGGCAGCACGCGATCCTCGCGCCGCTGCGCGGCCGGCGCCGGGTGATCGGCGCGGCGCTGTTCCTGCGCCGTCCGGAGCGGCTCGCCTTCGAGGCGGACGACCTGCTGGTGGCCGCCCAGCTCGCCACGCACAGCGCGCTCGGCATCGACAAGGCGGTGCTGTACGGCCGGGAGGCCTACATCGCCGACGAGCTGCAGCGCACGATGCTGCCGGAGACCCTGCCCCGTCCGACCGGGGTGCGGCTGGCCTCGCGCTATCTTCCGGCGGCGGAGACCGCGCGGGTGGGCGGCGACTGGTACGACGCGATCCCGCTGCCCGGCAGCCGGGTGGCGCTGGTGGTCGGTGACGTCATGGGGCACTCCATGACCTCGGCGGCGATCATGGGCCAGCTGCGCACGACGGCCCAGACGCTCGCCGGGCTCGACCTGCCGCCGCAGGAGGTGCTGCACCACCTCGACGAGCAGGCGCAGCGGCTGGGCACCGACCGCATGGCGACCTGTCTGTACGCGGTCTACGACCCGGTCACGCACCGCATCACGATCGCCAACGCGGGTCATCCGCCGCCCGTCCTGCTGCACCTGGGCGGTCGGGCGGAGGTGCTGCGGGTGCCGCCGGGCGCGCCGATCGGTGTGGGCGGGGTCGACTTCGAGGCGGTGGAGCTGGACGCGCCGGCCGGGGCCACCCTGCTGCTGTACACCGACGGCCTGGTGGAGTCCCGGCTGCGGGACGTGTGGACCGGGATAGAGCAGCTGCGCGAGCGGCTCGCGGCCACCGCCCAGTTGACCGGCCCCGACCACCCGCCGCCGCTGGAGGCGCTGTGCGACGAGGTGCTGGACATGCTCGGTCCGGGCGACCGGGACGACGACATCGCGCTGCTCGCGGCCCGCTTCCACGGGATCGCGCCGAGCGATGTGGCGTACTGGACCCTGGAGCCGGAGGTCTCGGCCCCGGGTCAGGCCCGCCGGCTGGCCCGGCGCGCGCTGGCCCGCTGGGACATGGAGGACCTGACGGACTCGGTGGAGCTGCTGGTCAGTGAGGTGGTGACGAACGCCGTGCGGTACGCGTCGCGGCCGGTCACGCTGCGGCTGCTGCGGACCGACGTGCTGCGCTGCGAGGTCGGTGACGATGTGCCGCAGCTGCCGCGGCTGCGGCAGGCGCGGGCCACGGACGAGGGCGGCCGCGGGCTGTACCTGGTCAACAAGCTGGCCCGGCGCTGGGGTGCGACGCGGCTGAGCACCGGCAAGGTGGTCTGGTTCGAGCTGAACCGGGGCTGAGCGCGGGAAAGGGGGGGGCCGCGGGGGGGGGGCCCCCGCCCCGGGGGGGGGGGGGCCCCGCGCGCGCGGCGCGGGGGCCGCCGGGGGGGGGGGGTGGGGGGGGGCGGGGGGGCGCCCCCCCCCCCCCCCCCCCTTTCGCTCGTGGTCCGCCGGCCGAGGTCGCCGGCGCCGTCGGGATCGAGCGGGCCGTCCGTGACGCCGTCCGTCGGCTGTCCCTGCCGGCGACGCCATGGGGAAGGGCGCCCGGCGGACCGGGCGCCCTTCCCCGTGCGCTGCTCCTGTCCGGGCTGCTACCCGGCCGCCGGGTCGAGCGGGTTCTGCGGCGAGATGTCCGCGGTCGGTGGCTCCGAACTCGGGGTCTGGGACGGTGTCTGGCTGGACGGTGACTGGCTCGGCGTCCGGCTCGGCGTCTGACTGGGCGTCCGGCTCGGCGACTGGGACGCCGACGGCGAGCTGGAGGACGGCGTGCTGGACGGCGTCTCGGACGGGCTCCGGGTGGGGCTCGGCGTGTCCGTCGGCTGGACGGCCGCGCCCTGGGTGGTGTCCAGGTCGAAGGTGGCCCTGTGGGTGACGCCGAAGGTGTACGCCGCCCAGATCTGCGCCGGGTAGCCGCCGCCGTTGATGCGGCCGGGCGGTGGGAGCAGACCGGTCGCGCCCTGGAGGGACTCGTGGGCGTGGGGGGGCTTGGGATTCTCACCGAACAGGCCCACCGAGGTGACCAGGTCGGGGGTGTAGCCGGTGAACCAGGCGGACCGGTTCTTGTCGGAGGTACCGGTCTTGCCCGCCACCTGCTGGCCGTCGCGCAGCGGGTTCGCGGCCACGGACACCCTGGCCGTACCGTCGTCGACCACGCCGGTCAGTACGGAGGTCACCGTGTCGGCGGCCGTGCGGCTGAGGACCTGCTCGCCGATCGGGTCGGGCATCCGGACCGAGCGGTCCTTCTGCTCGGCCGTCTTCACGACGGACGGGGTGACCTTGCGGCCGTGGTGGTCGAACGTGGCGTAGATCCCGGCCATCTCCAGGGGGCTGGCGCCCATCGAGCCGAGGGTCTGCGCGGGCACCGCCTGCATGCCCTCGGTGTCCATGCCGAGCTGCTTGGCCGTGTCCATCACCTTGGTCATGCCGACGTCGACGCCCATCTGCGCGAAGACGGAGTTGACGGACTTGTTCATGGCCTGCTGGACGGTGATGGGGCCGTAGTCGACGTGGTCCTCGTTGGGCGGGCCGAAGCCGACCTTGCTGCCGTGGTCGAGGACCTGGCGGCCGCTGGTGCCGTCGTAGACGGTCCCGGCGTTGATGGGCTTGCCGGTCTGCGTCGTGGCGTTCTGCTCCAGCGCGGCGGCGAGGATCACCGGCTTGAAGGTGGAGGCGGGCTGGTAGTCGCGGCGGGTGGCGTTGTTGTAGTAGTGCTTGAAGTAGTCCTGGCCGCCGTAGAGGGCGACGATGTGGCCCGTCTTCGGGTCCACCGACACGGCGCCGGCCTGGACGTTGCCGTCGACCTTGCGCTTCTTCGGGGCGAGCTTGCTGGTGAGCTGCGACTTGATCGCCTGCTCCAGCGCCTTCTGCCGCTTCTTGTCGATGTTCAGGGTGATGGTCCAGCCGCGGTCCACCACGGCGGCCTCGGCCTGGGACCGGGACATGCCCTCGTCGCTCATCAGCCGCTGTTCGAGCTGCTGGTTGGCGAGCTGGACCAGGTAGCCCTTCTGTCCTTCTTCACCCGGCGTGCCCTTGGGGTCTTCGGGGATGGCGTCGGCGAACTTCATGTTCTGGCGCTCGGTGGGGTCCAGCCACTTCTGCTTGACCATGTTGTCCAGGACGTAGTTCCAGCGCTCCTGCACCAGCCGCTTGCCCACGGGTCCGGCGACCGTCCAGTCGTACTGGCTGGGTGCCTGGAGCAGGGCGGCGAGGTAGGCGCCCTTCTGGACGGTGAGCTTGCTCGCGTCGGTGCGGTAGTAGGCCTGCGCGGCGGCCTGGATGCCGTAGGCGTTGCGGCCGTAGTAGCTGGTGTTGATGTAGCCCGCGAGGATCTGCTCCTTGGTCAGACGGCGGTCCACCTTCAGGGAGATGACCATCTCCTTGAGCTTGCGGGTGACCGTCTGGTCCTGGTTGAGGTAGTAGTTCTTGACGTACTGCTGGGTGATCGTCGAGCCGCCCTGGGTGCCGTGGCCGCTGACCGTGTTGAACAGGCCCCGGGCCAGGCCCTTCACGTCGATTCCGGAGTCGTGGTAGAAGGTCTTGTTCTCCGCCGCGACGAAGGTGTGCTGGACCGGCTTGGGCACCTTGGCGAGGTCGACACTCTCGCGGTTGACCGTGCCGACGCGGGCCAGGACCGAGCCGTCGCTGTACTTGTAGATGTTGCTCTGCTGCCGGGCGGCGGCGTTGCCCTTGGGCACGTCGACGAGCATGTACAGCACGACGAAGCCGCCGATGCCGAGCAGGCACAGCCCCAGGAACGTGCCGAGCATCTTCTTCCAGGTGAACAGCCTGCGTATTCGGCCCTTGGCGGGCCTGGCGCCGGCCGTGGGCGCGGCGACGGACTGGGAACGCCTGGGTGCCGCGCGGTGGCCCCCGCGCTGTCGCGCACGTCTCTCTTCCGCTCGTCCCATGAGTCCCTACGCTCCGCTTCCGTCGTGAGGTCAGCTCCGAAAGCTAACACCCGTCTATATGACAAAGGGCGTCCGATCCGCTCTTTTGCGGACGTGACAATCAGCACCCGACCCCAAGGGAACCGACGGCTGGGGAGGGCACTGGGTTGCTTGACAAGCAAAAGTGATATCACTTAGCTAGAAGCACGATAGACGTTCCGAGACGGGGGGACCCATCATGTCCGCACACGACGCGTCCGCGACGGCCGACGTACCCGAGATGCCCGCACCCCGCGTGCGGGAGTTCCCGGCGCACAGCATCGGCGGCGGGCTCGCCCTGCTGCTCGGCCTGCTGGGGCTCGGCGTCGCCGCCGCCCTGTTCGCCGCCGGGTCCTCGGCCGACACCGGGGGCGCCGAGGGCGGGTTCGTCGCCGGCGGCTTCCTGGTCTTCCTCGCCGCGGTCATCGCGATGCGCGGCCTGAACACGGTCGCGCCCGGGGAGGCGCGTGTGGTCCAGCTGTTCGGCCGGTACCGGGGCACGATCCGGCAGGACGGCCTGCGCTGGGTGAACCCCTTCACCTCGCGCACCCGCGTCTCCACCCGGGTGCGCAACCACGAGACCGCGGTGCTGAAGGTCAACGACGCCTACGGCAACCCGATCGAGCTGGCCGCGGTCGTGGTGTGGAAGGTCCAGGACACCGCGCAGGCCACCTTCGAGGTGGACGACTTCGCCGAGTTCGTCGCCACCCAGACCGAGACCGCGGTCCGGCACATCGCCATCGAGTACCCCTACGACGCCCACGAGGAGGACGGCCTCTCGCTGCGCGGCAACGCCGAGGAGATCACCGAGAAGCTGGCCGTGGAACTCCAGGCGCGCGTGGAGGCGGCCGGGGTGAGCGTCATCGAGTCGCGGTTCACGCATCTCGCGTACGCTCCCGAGATCGCCTCGGCGATGCTCCAGCGCCAGCAGGCCGGCGCGGTCGTAGCGGCCCGGCGGCAGATCGTGGACGGCGCGGTCGGCATGGTGGAGGCCGCGCTCGCCCGGATCGCGGAGCGGGACATCGTGGAGCTGGACGACGAACGGAAGGCGGCGATGGTGTCCAACCTGATGGTGGTGCTGTGCGGCGACCGGGCCCCGCAGCCCGTGCTGAACACCGGGACGCTCTACCAGTGACGACTCCCCCCGAGGGCCCGGTCGAGGGCGCCCCCGCCAGCCCGGCCCCGCGGCGCCGGCCTCAGCAGCGCAAGCAGGTGCTGCTGAGGCTCGACCCGCAGGTGTACGAGGCCCTGGCGCGCTGGGCCGGGGACGAGCTGCGGTCGGCCAACGCCCAGATCGAGTTCCTGCTGCGCAAGGCGCTGGCCGACGCCGGGCGGCTGCCGAAGGACACCGGTCCGCTGCCGCGGCGGGGCCGGCCGCCTGTCGCAGAACCGTGACAATCGCGCCCCACCTGCACCGTCGTACCGGCCACACTCCCCGCGCACACCCCACGCCACGGGCTACACACTCCGCGTATACATAGTGCGTATACACCGTGTGTAGAGTGCTGCCATGTCCATCGGTCACACCCTCCTGGGGCTCCTTGAGTCCGGCCCGCGCCACGGCTACGACCTGAAGCGGGCCTTTGACGAGAAGTTCGGTCACGACCGGCCGCTGCACTACGGCCAGGTCTACTCGACGATGTCCCGGCTGCTGAAGAACGGACTCGTCCAAGTCGACGGGATCGAGGCCGGCGGCGGCCCCGAGCGCAAGCGGTACGCCATCACGGACGCCGGCGTCACCGACGTGGCGCGCTGGCTCGCGACCCCGGAGAAGCCGGAGGAGTACCTCCAGTCGACCCTCTACACCAAGGTCGTCCTCGCGCTGCTCACCCACCGGGACGCGGCCGACATCCTCGACACCCAGCGCGCCGAACACCTGCGCAGCATGCGCGTCCTGACGGACCGCAAGCGCAAGGGCGATCTCGCGGACCAGCTGATCTGCGACCACGCCCTGTTCCACCTGGAAGCCGACCTGCGCTGGCTGGAACTGACCGCAGCCCGGCTGGACAAGCTCCGCGCGGAGGTGACCCGATGACCCCTCCCCCCGGTTCCCTGCTCGTCGCCGAGGACCTGCGCAAGGCGTACGGCCCCACGCTCGCCCTCGACGGCGCCGGGTTCTCCATCCACCCCGGCGAGGTCGTCGCCGTCATGGGACCCTCCGGGTCCGGCAAGTCGACACTGCTGCACTGCCTCGCCGGGATCGTCCGGCCCGACTCCGGCTCGATCACCTACGCGGGCCGCGAGCTGGCCACCATGAGCGACGCCGAGCGCAGCGCGCTCAGGCGCAGCGACTTCGGGTTCGTCTTCCAGTTCGGACAGCTCGTCCCCGAGCTGACCTGCGTGGAGAACGTGGCGCTTCCGCTGCGGCTGAACGGCACCTCCCGCAAGGCGGCCGAGAAGGCGGCGCTGGGCTGGATGGAGCGCCTGGAGGTCGACGACCTCAAGGGCAAGCGGCCCGGTGAGGTCTCCGGCGGTCAGGGACAGCGGGTCGCGGTGGCGCGCAGCCTGGTCACCGGGCCCCGGGTGCTGTTCGCCGACGAACCCACCGGCGCGCTGGACTCGCTCAACGGCGAGCGGGTCATGGAGCTGCTCACCGACGCGGCCCGGTCCACCGACGCGGCCGTCGTCCTCGTCACGCACGAGGCACGGGTCGCGGCCTACTCGGACCGCGAGATCGTCGTGCGCGACGGCAGGTCCCGGGACATGGAGCGGGCCATATGAGGGTGCGGCAGTGGTCCAGGGACCTGGCCCTGGGGGCCCGGTTCGCCTTCACCGGCGGCCGCGAGGGCTGGGCCCGGGTGCTGCTCACGGCCATCGGCGTGGGGCTCGGCGTCGCGCTGCTGCTGCTGACGACCGCCCTGCCCAGCGCCCTGGCGGTCCGGCACGACCGCGACCAGGCCCGTCTGGACTACACCTACGGCCGGGAGCACACGGCCAGGGCGGACAACACCCTGGTGATCGCGGACGCCGATTCGACGTACCACGGAGCCGACGTCCGCGGCCGCCTGGTGGAGCCCGAGGGGCCGCGGGCACCGATCGCCCCCGGTCTGACCCGCTACCCGGCGCCGGGCGACATGGTCGTCTCCCCGGCCCTGAAGCGACTGCTCGGCTCGGCCGACGGCAGGCTGCTGCGCGAGCGGCTGCCCTACCGGGTGACCGGCACCATCGGGGAGTCCGGACTCATCGGCTCCCACGAACTGGCCTACTACGCCGGTGCGAAGGACCTGGCACCCCGCATCAACGGCTGGCAGACCGCCCGGATCACCTCGTTCGGCAACCCGAACGCGGCACCGTCGCACACCGACCCGGTGCTGATCCTGCTGGTGCTCGTCGTGTTCGTGGTGCTGCTGATGCCGGTCGCCGTGTTCATCGCCGCGGCCGTGCGGTTCGGCGGCGAGCGGCGCGACCGCAGGCTGGCGGCGCTGCGGCTGGTCGGTTCCGACAGCCGGATGACCCGCCGGATCGCCGCCGGCGAGGCCCTCGCGGGCTCGCTGGTCGGGCTGGTGTTCGGCACCGTCTTCTTCCTGATCGGCCGCCGGCTCGCCGGCTCGGCGGAGATCCTCGGCATCAGCGTCTTCCCCAGCTACCTCAACCCCACGCCCGCGCTGGCCGCGCTGGTCGCGGTCACGGTCCCGGCCGCCGCGGTGCTGGTCACCCTGCTCGCCCTGCGCGGCGTGGTCATCGAACCGCTGGGCGTGGTCCGTACGGCCAGGCCCGCCAAGCGCCGGCTGTGGTGGCGGCTGCTGCTGCCGCTGGGCGGACTGGCGATGCTCGCCCCGATGATCGGCCAGGGCCGGTCGAACGGCTCCTTCAACCAGTACCTGGTGATCGGCGGCGTGCTGCTGCTGCTCGTCGGGGTCACCGCGCTGCTGCCGTGGGTCGTGGAGGCCGTGGTCGGCCGGCTCGGACCGGGCGGCATCGCCTGGCAACTCGCCGTACGCAGGCTTCAGTTGAGCAGCGGCACGGCGGCCAGGCTGGTGAACGGCATCGCGGTGGCGGTGGCCGGCGCGATCGCCCTGCAGATGCTGTTCGCGGGCGTCGAGGGCGACTACACCAAGGACACGGGGCAGGACGTCGACCGCATCCAGATGCAGGTCCAGCTCCCCCGGGGCACCGCGCTCGGCTCCGCCGACCGGGACTTCACCGCCACCCGGGGCGTACGGAAGGCCATCGCGCTGGGCGACCTCCAGGTGGCCGACGGCGCCTGGAACACCGAGAACGGGCCGCACACCTCGTCGAGCGCCACCGTCGGCGACTGCGCCGCGCTGCGCGAGGTGGCGAAGCTGCCCTCCTGCCACGACGGTGACGTCTTCGTGGCCACGGGCGGGGACAAGCAGATGGACAGCGACACGAGGAAGCTCGCCGTGCCGGGCCGCAGGCTCCATGTCGAGACCGGCAACGGCCTGATCCCGGGACGGGACCTCATCTGGTCCGTGCCGGGCGGTCTGAAGCACGCCCGCGCGGTCGACGGCCCGACCGGGAACGTCACGAGCGGCCTGCTGCTGACCCCGGCCGCGACGCCCGGGCGGCTGGCCGGGGCCATGCGCACCCAGGTCTACCTGGCGCTCGACGAGTCGGTGCCCGACGTGCGCGAGTACGTCCGCAACACGGCGGCCGGGGTGGACCCGCTGGCGGACGCGATGGAGTGGTCGTCCACCGAGCAGTCCAGGAAGTTCACCTCCATCCGCACCGGTCTGCTGGTGGGCGCCACCTGCGTGCTGGCGCTGATCGGCGCGAGCCTGCTGGTCTCCCAGCTGGAGCAGCTGCGCGAGCGCAAGAAGCTGCTGTCGGCGCTGGTCGCCTTCGGCACCCGCCGGCGCACGCTGAGCCTGTCGGTGCTGTGGCAGACGGCCATCCCGATCGCGCTCGGCCTGCTGCTCGCGGCGGCCGTGGGGCTGACGCTCGGCGCGGTGCTGCTGAAGATGGTCGGTGCGACGGTGGGCGTCGACTGGCCGGGCGTGCTGACGATGACCGGCATCGGCGCCGCGGTCGTCGTCGCGGTCACCCTGCTCAGCCTGCCTCCGCTGCTGCGCCTGATGCGCCCGGACGGCCTGCGCACCGAGTAGCCCCCGCCCCGTCGCCGACCGCCGCATGGGCCCTCCCGCCGGGGGCCCATGCGGCGTCGTCGTCCTCGGCACTTCTTACGGCGCCCGGGTGCTCAGCCGTCGGTGCCGAGGACCCGGACGGGCAGCGGGCACATGGCCTCGCGCAGCGCCTCGGCGAGTTGCCCGTACTCCGCGCCGCGGGCGGAGCCGGTGCGCATGGCGAGGGCGATCCGGCGGCTCGGGGCGGGTTCGGCGAAGTACCCGGTGAGCAGCTGGCTGCTGCGGGTGGTCTCCACCTTGACGGCGGTGCGCGGGAGCAGGGTGCAGCCGAGGCCGCCCGCCACCAGCTGCACCAGGGTGGAGAGCCCGGCGGCGGTGGTGGTGACCGGGGCGTCCTCCCGCCCGGCCTCGCGGCAGATGTCCAGCGCCTGGTCGCGCAGGCAGTGGCCCTCGTCCAGGAGCAGCAGGTTCAGCTCCCTCAGGGCCTCGCGCGGGATGCCCTCCCGGCCGCCGAGCCAGTGGTCCATCGGGGTGACCAGCACGAAGTCCTCGTCGAACAGCGGGAGTTCGGTGACGCCGGGGACACCGAGCGGGACGGCGAGCAGCAGCAGGTCGAGGCGGCCGGAGTTCAGGCCCTCGACGAGGTTCGCGGTCTGTTCCTCGTGCACCTGGAGGTCGAGGTGCGGGTACCGTTCGTGCACCAGCCGCAGCACGGTGGGCAGCAGATAGGGCGCGACGGTCGGGATCACCCCGAGCCGCAGCACACCGGTGAACGGCGCGCGGACCGCCTCTGCCTCCTCCAGCAGCGCCGCGACCTCGTCCAGCACGGCCTTGGCGCGCACCGCGAGCCGCTCGCCGGCGGGCGAGAGCAGCACCTTGCGCGTCGTACGCTCGAGGAGGGTCACGCCCAGGGTCTCCTCCAGCGCCGAGACCGCGCCGGACAGGGCGGGCTGGCTCATCCCGATGGCGGCCGCCGCGTCCCGGAAGTGCAGGTGCTCGGCCACGGCGGCGAAGGCGCGCAGCTGCGCGAGGCTCGGCTGCCTCCGCTTCCCGCTACTGATGGTCACTGATAGATACCTCCGATCAACTCGACCGAGTGTAGCTATTTCACTAATCAATGCACCCTGTGCCAACATCGACAACGTCCAACCCAAAGGGAAAATCCCCCAAAAAGGGTGTTTCCTAGCTGCAAGGAGAGCAAGTGCTCACTGTCGGTGACAAGTTCCCCGAGTTCGAACTGACCGCCTGCGTCTCGCTGGAGAAGGGCAAGGAGTTCGAGACGATCAACCACAAGACCTACGAGGGCAAGTGGAAGATCGTGTTCGCCTGGCCCAAGGACTTCACCTTCGTGTGCCCGACCGAGATCGCCGCGTTCGGCAAGCTGAACGACGAGTTCGCCGACCGCGACGCGCAGATCCTCGGCTTCTCCGGTGACTCCGAGTTCGTCCACCACGCCTGGCGCAAGGACCACGACGACCTGCGTGACCTGCCGTTCCCGATGATGGCCGACTCCAAGCACGAGCTGATGCGCGACCTGGGCATCGAGGGCGAGGACGGCTTCGCCAAGCGCGCCGTCTTCATCGTCGACCAGAACAACGAGATCCAGTTCACCATGGTGACCGCCGGCTCCGTCGGCCGTAACCCCAAGGAGGTCCTGCGGGTCCTGGACGCCCTGCAGACCGACGAGCTCTGCCCGTGCAACTGGAGCAAGGGCGACGAGACCCTCGACCCGGTCGCGCTGCTGGCTGGTGAGTGACCCATGTCGCTCGACTCGCTGAAGTCCCTCGTCCCGGACTACGCCAAGGACCTGAAGCTCAACCTGGGCTCGGTCATCGGCAACTCCGACCTGCCGGCGCAGCAGTTGTGGGGCACCGTGCTGGCGACCGCCATCGCCTCCCGCTCCCCGATCGTGCTGCGTGAGCTGGAGCCGGAGGCCAAGGCGAACCTGTCGCCGGAGGCGTACACCGCCGCCAAGGCCGCGGCCGCCGTCATGGCGATGAACAACGTCTTCTACCGCACCCGCCACCTGCTGTCGGACCACGAGTACGGCACCCTGCGCGCGGGTCTGCGGATGAACGTCATCGGCAACCCCGGTGTCGAGAAGGTCGACTTCGAGCTGTGGTCCTTCGCGGTCTCCGCGATCAACGGCTGCGGCATGTGCCTGGACTCGCACGAGCAGGTGCTGCGCAAGGCCGGCGTCGAGCGCGAGGTGGTCCAGGAGGCGTTCAAGATCGCTTCCGTGGTCCAGGCGGTCGGCGTCACCCTGGACGCCGAGGCCGTTCTCGCCGAGTAGTACGGCAGTGGTTCCCCCGGGACCCCGCTCACACCTCGTGGGCGGGGTCCTGCGCGTTCTCCTCCTCGACGGCGACGGGTACCTCGTCGGCCGGCTCGGGCGGTGACTGCGGTTGCTGGGCCTCCAGCGAGTACTGCCGCAGATAGCCCACCACCGTGTTCGTCACCGCCACCAGCGGTACGGCCACCACCGCGCCGCCGATGCCGGCCACCATGCCGCCGGCCGCCACCGTGAGGACCACGGCCAGGGGGTGGACGCGCACCGCGCGGCCGAGGATGAACGGCTGCAGCACGTGGCCCTCGATCTGCTGGACGGCGAGCACCACGACCAGCGTCATCAGGGCCGTGAAGACACCCTGGGTCACCAGCGCCACGATCACCGCCAGCGCACCGGAGGCGACCGCGCCGACCAGGGGGATGAAGGAGAACAGGAAGATGAAGACGGCCAGCGGGACGGCCATCGGCACGTCGAGGAAGTAGATGCCGATGCCGATGAAGATGGCGTCGATGAGGGCGACCAGGACCGTGCCCCGGACGTAGGCCGTCAGGGTGCGCCAGGCCCGCGGGCCGGCCCCGGCCACGCCAGGCCGGGCCGCGGCGGGCACCAGCTTCAGGAACCACTGCCAGATGCGCTCGCCGTCGTAGAGCAGGAACAGCGTCGAGAAGAACACCAGCAGGATGCCGGTCAGCGCCTCGACGACGACCTGGACTCCCTCCAGACCCGCGGACGTTATCTGGTCGGTGTTCGCGCCGATGGCCTCGCGCAGGTTCTTGGCGATCTGGTTGATCTGCTTGTCGGTGACGTGGAAGGGACTCTTCAGCAGCCAGTTGCGCAGATCGTCGATGCCGTTCTGGATCTGGTTGGAGAGCGTGTCGATGTTCTCCATGACCTGCCAGGTCACGAACCAGCCCATCAGGCCGATGACGACGAAGCCGAGGATGGCGGTCAGCGCGGTGGCCGGACCGCGCGGCACCCCGCGCCGGGTGAGCCGGGCGACCGTCGGCTGGAGCAGCGCGGTGACCAGCAGGGCGATGACGAAGGCGAAGACCACCAGCTGCACGGCGCTGATGACCCGCATGAGGACCCACACGGTCCCGGCCAGGACCAGCAGCCGCCAGCCGGCCTCGGCGGCGACCCGCACACCCCAGGGCACCGCCTGGGCGGGGTCGGGGCGGGGCCCGGACGGCGCGGCCGGCCGGGGTGCGGGCACCACCGGATCGGCGGCCCGGCGGGCGGGGGCCGATACCTGCCCGTCGTCCTGGTCCACCTCGGCGCGGCGCTCGTCAAGGCGCTCGCTCATCTCGGTCAGACCGGCTCCGAGCCGGCCGAGCCACCCTGGCACTCGCGACATGCTTCGTCCTCTTCCCCCGCGTCCCCGGGTGTACGCCACACCAGCCCCTGGAGTCGTTCGCATACGACCGTACAGGGCGAAAGCCCCTCCCCCTGGGACGGGGAGGGGCTCTGCGAGGTCGGGTTGTGACCGGGCGGCCTAGTACCAGTGGTTGGCCTGCCAGAACGACCACGCCTGACAAGGGCTGCCGTACCGGCTGTTCATGTAGTTGAGGCCCCACTTGATCTGGGTGGCCGGGTTGGTCTGCCAGTCGGCACCGACGGAGGACATCTTGGAGCCGGGCAGGGCCTGGAAGAGTCCATAGGCGCCGGAGGAGGCGTTGACGGCACGGTAGTTCCAGCTGGACTCGTGGTCCACGATGTTGCTGAAGCACTGGAACTGGCCGGCGCCCACCATCTGGCTGGCCATCGCCTGGATCTGCGCGACGGTGTAGCTGCCCTGGACGGGGAAGCTGGAGGTGTCACGGGTGGAGCGGGTGGCCGCGGTCTTCGCCTCGGCGCGCTCCTTCGCCTCCTTGGCGGCCTTCTGCTGCGCGGCCTCCTTCTTGGCGATGGCGGTTTCGGCGGCTGCCTTGCGGGCGGCGGCCTCGGCATCCTTCTTGGCGCTCGCGTCCGCGGCGATGGCCTGCGCGTCGGCCTGCTGCGTCAGGGACGCGGTCTGGACCTGCGCCTGCTCACCTACGGGTATGTCCGCGAGGAGCGTGGTGTCGGCTGCCGTCGCCTCGGCGTCGTTGGGCTGCGCGGTGCTGCCCGAGGCAACACCGACGACGCTTCCGACAGCGGTGACCGCGGTGGCCGAAGCCACTGCCAGTCCCCGGACCGAAATCCGGCTCACACGGTTTCCTTCCAGCATCGCCCGCTTCGGTGACCCTGGCGGACGCAATCGTGCCCCCTGACACTGGCCTCCCAACTGCGGGGTCACGGGAGGCGCGGGCCCGGTGGGCAACTCCCCTGAAGGGAGCGCCGCATGGTGCTCGGGCGGCATACGACGACGCTATGGAGTTGAAGGCGATGCCTCGGTGGTGCCGTACCGCTGGGGGTACAGGTGTGTCGTATGCGGGGCCTGACAGGAATGAGACTCTGCCGTAACCCGGCACCGGGTGGCAATTCTGTGTTGCGTGTGAAAGCTCACACCTCGTTTGCCGCCAGGGATTTCTGGAAACCGCCACACGCGAAGGCGCCGCCCGGCTAGGCTCTTGGCCTTTGCCGGACGGCGCCAACGAACGTCACCCGGACGCCAGATGGGCGTCACCGCATCAGATGTGGCCGTCCTCCAGCATTTCGGTCACAAGCGCCGCAATCTGGGACCTCTCGGAACGCGTCAGCGTGACGTGCGCGAAAAGGGGATGCCCCTTCAGCTTCTCCACGACGGCGACCACACCGTCGTAGCGCCCCACCCGCAGATTGTCCCGCTGTGCCACGTCATGGGTGAGAACGACACGGGAGTTCGCGCCGATCCGGGACAGAACGGTCAGCAGGACGTTCCGTTCCAGGGACTGGGCCTCGTCGACGATGACGAACGCGTCGTGCAGGGAGCGGCCCCGGATGTGGGTGAGCGGCAGGACCTCCAGCATGCCGCGCGCGGTGACCTCCTCGATGACCTCGCGGCTGGTGACCGCGGACAGCGTGTCGAAGACGGCCTGCGCCCAGGGGCTCATCTTCTCCGCCTCGGAACCCGGCAGATAGCCCAGTTCCTGGCCGCCCACCGCGTACAGCGGCCGGAAGACCATCACCTTCTGGTGCTGGCGGCGCTCCAGGACCGCCTCCAGGCCCGCGCAGAGCGCGAGCGCCGACTTGCCGGTGCCGGCCCGGCCGCCCATCGAGACGATGCCGACGTCCGGGTCGAGCAGCAGGTCGAGCGCGATGCGCTGCTCGGCGCTGCGGCCCTTGATGCCGAACGCCTCCCGGTCGCCGCGCACCAGCCGGACGCTGCCCTCGGCGGTGACCCGGCCGAGTGCCTTGCCGCGTTCGGACTGGATGGTCAGGCCGGTGTGCACGGGGAGGTCCGAGGCCTCCGGGACGTACACGCGACCCTCGTCGAAGAGGATGTCCACCTGCTCGCCGGGGAGCGTCAGTTCGGACATTCCGGTCCAGCCGGAGTTCTCCGTGATGGCGAGTTCGGCGCGGTACTCCTCGGCCAGCAGGCCGACGGAGGACGCCTTGATCCGCAGGGGCAGGTCCTTCGAGACGACGGTGACGTCGAACCCCTCCGCCTGCAGGTTGCGGGCCACCGCGAGGATGCGGGAGTCGTTGTCCCCCAGGCGGTAGCCGCTGGGCAGCACGCTGGGGTCCGAGTGGTTGAGCTCGACACGGACGGTCCCGCCCAGCTCCCCGATCGGGATGGGGGCGTCGAGGCGGCCGTTCCGCACCCGGTAGTCGTCCAGTAGGCGCAGGGCCTGGCGGGCGAAGTAGCCGAGTTCGGGATGGTGCCGCTTGGCCTCCAGTTCCGTGACCACGACGATGGGGAGCACGACCTCGTGCTCGTCGAAGCGGGTCAGGGCGTTCGGGTCGGCCAGCAGGACGCTGGTGTCGAGAACATAGGTGCGCCGGTCTGGCATGCGGCGCTTTGCGCTGGTCACCACGGAAGGACGTACCCCCTCGGATGAGGTCGGGGAGCGACGAGACGGAAACCGGGCCGGGAGAGCGGGAGCATCGCGACCGGTACCCGGCTCCCGCGCGAGGCGGGCCGGACACCGGGCCTCCGCGGCTGCTTCCGTGCGGTGAGCGCACGGTCGGGCTGGTGCAAAGGGCCTCCCGGGCGGGACGGCCCCGTGCCGCCCGCTGAGATCCGACACCCGTGGTTCGGGCGTCGACCTGGTTGCCTTATGCCCTCGAACACGCGCCACCATGCAGAAGTGGCCAACAGCGCGACGGTGAACTCGTCGTTACTTCCGCCCCAACCGGGGTATACGGAACGCCCCGCCGCACGGTCGGCGGCGGGGCGTCCGGTGTGTCCGGGTGCGGCTGTCAGCCGCCGTAACGGCGGTGGCGTGCGGCGTAGTCGCGCAGCGCGCGCAGGAAGTCCACCTTGCGGAAGGCCGGCCAGAAGACCTCGCAGAAGTAGTACTCGGAGTGCGCCGTCTGCCAGAGCATGAATCCGGACAGCCGCTGCTCGCCGCTGGTGCGGATGACCAGGTCCGGGTCGGGCTGGGCGCCGGTGTAGAGGTGACGGCCGATCATGTCGATGTCGACGGAGTCGGCGAGGTCGTCCAGGGAGACGCCCTTGTCCCGGGCGTCGAGGAGCATGGAGCGCACGGCGTCGGCGATCTCCTGGCGGCCGCCGTAGCCGATGGCCACGTTCACCACTATTCCCTCGACGTGGGCGGTGGTCTCCTCGGCCTCCTTGAGGGTGCGCTGCATCCCGGCGGGCAGCAGGTCGGGGGTGCCGACGTGGTGCACCCGCCAGCGGCCGTCGGCGGCGAGGGTGCGCACGACGTCCTCGATGATGCCGAGCAGGGGGCCCAGTTCCTCCTGCGCGCGGTCGAAGTTGTCCGTGGACAGCAGCCACAGGGTGACGACCTCGACGTCGGTCTCGGAGCACCAGCCGAGGAACTCCTCGATCTTGTCGGCACCGGCCCGGTGGCCGTGGACCGTGGTGGAGCCCGCGGCCTTGGCCCAGCGGCGGTTGCCGTCCATGATCACGCCGATGTGCTTCGGCACCTGAGCGTGGTCCAGGTGACCCTCGACCCGGCGTGCGTAGAGCCTGACGAGCAGGCCGCGCAGCTTGTCGCGCAGGTTCACGGTGAGCCCCTCCATATGGCGCGGTTGTGGTCCCCCCGCAGGGCTTGAGGTTACTCCGGCGAGGCTCCGGCGCCTTCGCAGGGTGCGACGAGGAAGAAAAAACGGGCCGGTCCGTGGGGGGGAGACGGACCGGCCCGAGGGGGGGTTTCCACCATAACCCTTCGTGAGGGCCGGCGCGCGCATCGGCGTGGCACAACTACTCTCCGGAGTCGACCGGCGACGCCCGGAGGGGCCCGGAATGGTGTATTCAGGGGCGTCTCATGGCTGGTTCACAGTGGATTCCCAGGCGATCCGGCCCTATACGGAGTGATGTACAGGGTTTGGGCCGTCTTGGGGACACCTCGGCGAGTTGTCCGGGGATCCCTCCGACGGGCTACCCGGTCAGCGAACGGTGACTTGACGGTTCCGCTACGGGCTTCCGGGGCATCGCGGCACCGCGCAGCCCCCTCCACTGCGCGGTACCGCCCGCGCGGTTTTGCTGGCGCGAATTACCTTGGCCTGAACCTATGTGACGCGTGGGGCGCGTGTGAGTCGTCGCCGATAACGATGTGGAAACCCCGGGGAGACTTCGGATGAACCCCGGGTGAACCGGGCGGTGCCCGTCCCGGTGTCCTGTCGGCCCGTCAGCGGGTCGGTTTTCGGACGTCGAACAGATGCCGGGCGCTGTGCGCCACGAAGGGGCCCTCCCGCTCGATCCGCTCGTGCAGCGCGCGCAGCCGCGGTTCGTACGCCTCGGCCGTGAAGCCCGGCACCATCCAGACCACCTTGCGCAGGAAGTACACGACGGCGGCGATGTCGCGGAACTCCATCCGCAGCCGCTCCGCCCTCAGGTCCACCACCCGCAGGCCGGCCGCCTCCGCCGCGGCCCGCTCGCCCTCGGGGTCGCGGGCGCCGCGCACGTGCGCGGGCTGGGGTCCCAGGAAGAACTCGACGAGCTCGAACACACTGGCGGGCCCGACGTGCTGGGCGAAGTAGGTGCCGCCGGGCCGCAGCACCCGGGCGATCTCGTCCCAGTGGGGACGCACCGGGTGCCGGCTCAGGAGCAGGTCGAAGGCCCCGTCGGCGAACGGCAGCGGCTCGTCGTCGGCCGCGGCGACGACCACCACACCGCGCGGCCGCAGCAGTGCGGTGGCCCTGGCGACGTTCGGCGGCCAGCCCTCGGTGGCGGCGACCAGCGACGGCCGGTCCGGCTCGGCCCGGCCCAGGGCGAAGTCCAGCACCTCGCCGCCCCCGGTCTGGATGTCGAGCGCGGCCTCGGCGCGGGCCAGCCGCTCCCCCGCCGAACGGGCGTACCCCCAGGACGGCCGCGCCTCGGTGGCCCGCCCCTCGAACCAGGAGAAGTCCCATCCCTCGGTGGGCGCCGCGGCCCCCTCGGCGACGAGATCCGCGAAGGAACGCTGCTCTGCCATGTCCGCCATGATCGCAGCGCGCTGTCACCGGGTCCTGCTAATTTCCGCCGCATGACGACGACCGCCTCCGACGGCGCCTGCGAGGGCACTCCCGACGACACCGCTGATGGCGCCACGGGTGACGCCACGGACGAGAAGCGCATCCTGCACGCGAGCCTGGACCGGCACCGGGACGCCGTGCTCTGGAAGCTGGAGGGACTCGACGACGAGCAGTTGCGCCGGCCGATGACGCCCACCGGTACGACCCTGCTCGGCCTGGTCAAGCACCTGGCCTCGGTCGAGTACGGCTGGTTCGTGGAGACGTTCGGACGCGAGGCCGAACCGCTGTGGTTCGACCCGTACCAGGACGAGGACACGCGCATCGCCCCCGGCGAGACGACGGAGCAGATCGTCTCCTTCTACGGCCGCGCCCGCGCCGCCGCCGACCGCACGATCACCGAACTGCCCCTGGACGCGCCGGGCCGGCCGGCCTGGCGGGACCGGTCCGTGTCCCTGCGCTGGACGCTGGTCCACATGATCGAGGAGACGGCACGGCACGCCGGCCACATGGACATCCTGCGCGAGCTGATCGACGGCGCGACCGGCGACCACCGTCCGGCCGGGGACCCGATCAGCAACTGACCTGTCCGGCCGGGGAGCCGCCGAGGACGAGCAGGACGTGCTCGTCCTCGCCGTGCCGGACCGTGCCGGCCCGCTCGAAGCCGTGTTTCTCCAGCAGGCGGACGGAGGCCGTGTTGCCGGCGAACGGGTCGGCGTACAGCGGCCGCGCCCGGTCCAGCTCCAGGAAGAGTCCGAGCGCCCGGGAGCCCACGCCCCGGCCCCAGTACGGCCGCCCCAGCCAGTAGCCGACGAACCGCCGCTCGCCCTCCGTCCACGAGACGACGTGCCCGGCCGGCTCCCCGTCCGCGACCACGGTCCGCACCAGGCAGTCGGGATCGCCGAGCACCCGCTCCCGCCAGTGCCGCAGGAAGGCCTCCCGCGGCCGGGGAGCGAACCGCGACCGCCGGACCGCCTCGGGGTCGTGCTCCTGGACGAGGAAGACGTGGAGGTCCTCCTCCGTGACAGCCCTCAGCCGGACTTCGGGACGCTCGCCGCTCATGCCGTGCAGTCTGGCAGCGACCACTGACAACGCCCCTGGCCGTCCGCTCCTTTACGCCCGGCGTGCCGTGGGTACGGTCACCGCGGAGGTGACGGGTACATGGCGCGCTGGCGGGACGGTCACGGGAGTCTGCTGATCCATCCGGACGAGGGCGGGGCCCCGCTCACCGTGCCGCTGGAGATCGCGGCCTCCTACCGGGCGCGGACCAGGGGCCTGTTGGGCCGCGACACGGTCGAGGGGGCCATGCTCCTCTCCCCCGCCGGCAGCGTGCACACCTTCGGCATGCGCGTCCCCATCGACGTCGCCTACCTCGACCGCCGGCTGAGGGTCATCACCGTGCGCACGATGCCTCCGGGCCGCCTGGGCCTGCCCCGGCCGCGCTCCCGACACGTACTGGAGGCGGCCGCCGGGGCGATGGCGGGGTGGGGGATGCGCGCGG
>NZ_JAJSZC010000021.1:5197-56084 GCF_036815105.1 Streptomyces sp. IBSBF 3136 | reverse complement strand
GCCCCGACGACCCGGCCCCGGCCACCCGGCCCTCAACGACCCTCAGCCCTCGGCGACCGACCCGGCTCGGCCCACCCTCCCGAAAGGCACACCAGTGAGCACCGAAGCGTACGTGTACGACGCGATCCGCACCCCGCGCGGCCGCGGCAAGGCGAACGGCGCCCTGCACGGCACGAAGCCCATCGACCTGGTCGTCGGTCTCATCCACGAGATCCGCGACCGCTTCCCGGGCCTCGACCCGGCCGCGATCGACGACATCGTGCTGGGCGTCGTCGGCCCGGTCGGCGACCAGGGCTCCGACATCGCCCGGATCGCCGCGATCGCCGCCGGCCTGCCCGACACGGTCGCCGGCGTGCAGGAGAACCGCTTCTGTGCCTCCGGCCTTGAAGCCGTCAACATGGCCGCCATGAAGGTCCGCTCGGGCTGGGAGGACCTGGTGCTGGCCGGCGGCGTGGAGTCCATGTCCCGCGTGCCGATGGCCTCCGACGGCGGCGCCTGGTTCAACGACCCGATGACCAACCTGTCGGTCGACTTCGTCCCGCAGGGCATCGGCGCCGACCTCATCGCCACCGTCGAGGGCTTCACCCGCCGGGACGTCGACGAGTACGCGGCCCTGTCCCAGGAGCGCGCCGCCACCGCCTGGAAGGAGGGCCGCTTCGACCGCTCGGTGGTCCCCGTGAAGGACCGCAGCGGCCTGGTCGTCCTCGACCACGACGAGCACGTGCGCCCGGGCACCACCGCCGACTCCCTCGCCAAGCTCAAGCCGTCGTTCGCGGACATCGGCGAGCTCGGCGGCTTCGACGCGGTCGCGCTGCAGAAGTACCACTGGGTGGAGAAGATCGACCACGTCCACCACGCGGGCAACTCCTCCGGCATCGTCGACGGCGCCTCGCTCGTCGCGATCGGCTCCAGGGAGGTCGGCGAGCGCCACGGCCTGACCCCGCGCGCACGGATCGTCGCCGCCGCCGTCTCCGGCTCCGAGCCGACCATCATGCTCACCGGTCCCGCCCCCGCCGCCCGCAAGGCCCTCGCCAAGGCCGGCCTGACCATCGACGACATCGATCTGGTCGAGATCAACGAGGCGTTCGCCGCGGTCGTGCTGCGCTTCGCCAAGGACATGGGCCTGTCCCTGGACAAGGTCAACGTCAACGGCGGCGCCATCGCGCTCGGCCACCCGCTCGGCGCGACCGGCGCGATGATCCTCGGCTCGCTCATCGACGAGCTGGAGCGCCAGGACAAGCGCTACGGCCTCGCCACCCTGTGCGTCGGCGGCGGCATGGGCATCGCCACCATCGTCGAGCGCATCTGACCTCCCAGCGGACCCCCACGACTTCAACGGAGACGACTGTCATGACCGAGAGCACCACCATCCGCTGGGAACAGGACGACACCGGGGTCGTCACCCTCGTCCTGGACGACCCGAACCAGTCCGCGAACACCATGAACCAGGCGTTCCGCGACTCCCTCGCCGCGATCACCGACCGGCTGGAGGCCGAGCGGGACTCGATCCGCGGCGTCATCCTCACCTCGGCGAAGAAGACCTTCTTCGCGGGCGGCGACCTGCGCGACCTGATCCGGGTCACGCCCGAGACCGCCCAGGAACTGTTCGACGGCGGCCTCGCCCTCAAGCGCAACCTGCGCCGCATCGAGACCCTCGGCAAGCCCGTCGTCGCCGCGATCAACGGCGCGGCCCTCGGCGGCGGCTTCGAGCTGGCCCTCGCCTGCCACCACCGCGTCGCCCTCGACACCTCAGGCACCCGGATCGGCTGTCCCGAGGTCACCCTCGGCCTGCTCCCCGGCGGCGGCGGGGTCGTCCGCACGGTACGGCTGCTGGGCATCGCCGACGCCCTGCTCAAGGTGCTCCTCCAGGGCCAGCAGTACAACGCCCACCGTGCCCGGGAGAACGGCCTCGTCCACGAGGTCGCCGCCACGCCCGAGGAACTGCTCGCCAAGGCCCGCGCCTTCATCGACGCCAACCCCGAGTCCCAGCAGCCCTGGGACCGGCCCGGCTACCGCATCCCCGGCGGGACCCCGGCCAACCCCAAGTTCGCCGCCAACCTGCCCGCCTTCCCGGCCACCCTGCGCAAGCAGACGGGCGGCGCGCCCTATCCGGCGCCGCGCAACATCCTGGCCGCCGCCGTCGAGGGCTCCCAGGTCGACTTCGAGACCGCACAGGTCATCGAGGCCCGCTACTTCGTGGAGCTGGCCGCCGGGCAGACCTCGAAGAACATGATCCAGGCGTTCTTCTTCGACCTCCAGGCCGTCAACTCCGGCGCGAACCGCCCCCAGGGCGTCGAGCCCCGCCAGGTCCGCAAGGTCGCCGTCCTCGGCGCCGGCATGATGGGCGCCGGCATCGCCTACTCGTGCGCCCGCGCGGGCATCGAGGTCGTCCTCAAGGACGTCTCCCTGGAGGCGGCCCTCAAGGGCAAGGGCTACTCCGAGAAGCTGTGCGCCAAGGCCGTCTCCCGGGGCCGCACCAGCCGGCAGAAGGCCGACGCGCTCCTCGCCCGGATCACCCCGAGCGCCGACGTCGCCGACCTCGCGGGCTGCGACGCGGTGATCGAGGCCGTCTTCGAGGACACCACGCTCAAGCACAAGGTGTTCCAGGAGATCGAGTCGGTCGTCGCACCCGACGCGCTGCTGTGCTCCAACACCTCCACGCTGCCCATCACCGCGCTCGCCGAGGGCGTGGAGCGCCAGGCCGACTTCATCGGACTGCACTTCTTCTCGCCCGTCGACAAGATGCCGCTGGTGGAGATCATCAAGGGCGAGCGGACCGGCGACGAGGCCCTCGCCCGGGCCTTCGACCTGGTCCGGCAGATCAACAAGACACCGATCGTCGTCAACGACTCGCGCGGCTTCTTCACCTCCCGGGTGATCGGCCACTTCATCAACGAGGGCGTCGCCATGGTCGGCGAGGGCATCGAGCCCGCCTCCGTCGAGCAGGCCGCCGCCCAGGCCGGCTACCCGGCCAAGGTCCTCTCCCTGATGGACGAGCTGACCCTCACCCTCCCGCGCAAGATCCGCAACGAGTCGAGGCGGGCCGTGGAGGAGGCGGGCGGCACCTGGACCGCGCACCCGGCGGAGGCGGTCATCGACCGGCTCGTCGACGAGTTCGGCCGCACCGGCCGCAGCGGCGGCGCCGGCTTCTACGACTACGCGGAGGACGGCGGGCGCGCCGGTCTCTGGCCCGGCCTGCGCGAGCACTTCACCCGGCCCGGACACCGGATCCCGTTCCGCGACATGCAGGAGCGGATGCTCTTCGCCGAGGCGCTCGACACCGTACGCCTGCTGGAGGAGGGCGTGCTGACCTCCGTCGCCGACGCCAACATCGGCTCCATCCTCGGCATCGGCTTCCCCGGCTGGACCGGCGGCGTGCTCCAGTACATCAACGGCTACGAGGGCGGGGCCGCCGGCTTCGTGGCCCGCGCCCGCGAACTGGCGCAGACCTACGGCGACCGGTTCACGCCGCCCGCGCTGCTGGTCGAGAAGGCCGAGAAGGGGGAGACGTTCGGCGACTCAGTCCGTTCGTGACCCGGTGAGCCACTCGCCCAGCTCCTCCCGCAGCGACCGCTGGAACGTGGTCAGCAGGGCCTGTACCACCAGCGGCTGCATGTGCGCCGACAGGGACCGCACGTCCTGGGTGGCGCGCTCGGCCACCTCGCCGCGCAGGAGCTGGGACAGCTCGTGGGCCGCGGCGCGCGAGTGCTCGATGAGCACCTTGCGCGCCGCGAGGATGGTCTCCTGCGACAGCGGCACGTCGAGGAGCTGGACGCCGAGGCGGAGCAGCCCCGCGTCCACCCGGAACGTGCCGTCGTCCGCGGGGCCCACCACGTTCATCGCCGCGAGGCGCTCCACCTCCTCCTCGCCCAGCGGCCGCCCGGCCCGCCGTTCGAGCTCCCGGCGGGACACCGTCTCGACGGCCTCCGGCGCCCAGGACGCGACCACCGCCCGGTGGATGGCGAGGTCGTCCGGGGTGAGGCCGGCCGGCAGCTGCCGCAGGTAGCGCTCGATCGCGGCCAGCGTCATGCCCTGCTGCCGCAGCTCCTCGATGAGGGCCAGCCGGGCCACGTGTCCCGGCCCGTAGTGCCCCACCCGGCGCGGTCCGATCACCGGCGGCGGAAGCAGGCCCTTGCTGCCGTAGAAGCGGACCGTGCGCACCGTGACGCCCGTCCGCGCGGCCAGCTCGTCGATCGTGAGGGTGGGCTCCCCGGCATCGGTCGTCATGTGCAGCAGTATCGCTGTCTCACCAGTGCTGTGACACCCGTGGTGAGTCGTGTGCGGCGTGTGCGGGTCGTGTGAGAAGCGACGCTCTGTGACTCCGATTACCGCGTGACCTGGGAATTGTCTGCGAAAGTGCTGCCTTGGTCTGTGCCGCGCACACCAGAGGTGGTGCGGGCCGAGCCCTGTACGACCCCCGGGCCCACGAGGCCCGGGCGCACCAGGAAGTGGAACCACCCGTGAGCAACAAAGCCGTGGAACCGGCGCAGACCGCCGCTCGTGACCGGGCGGCCGGGACCCCCGCGGACGCGGGCGACGCCGGCTACAGCAAGGACCTCAAGGCCCGCCACGTCAACATGATCGCCATCGGCGGCGCCATCGGTACCGGACTCCTCCTGGGCGCCGGTGGCCGGCTGCACAACGCGGGCCCCGCGCTCGCCCTGGCGTACCTCGTCTGCGGCGTCTTCGCCTTCTTCGTCGTCCGCGCCCTCGGTGAGCTGGTCCTGTACCGCCCGTCCTCCGGGTCCTTCGTCTCGTACGCCCGTGAGTTCCTGGGTGAGAAGGGCGCCTACGTCGCCGGCTGGATGTACTTCCTGAACTGGTCGACCACCGGCATCGCCGACATCACCGCGATCGCGCTCTACACGCACTACTGGAGCATGTTCACCTCCGTCCCGCAGTGGGTGCTGGCGCTGATCGCCCTCGCGGTGGTGCTCACGGTGAACCTGATCTCGGTGAAGATCTTCGGCGAGATGGAGTTCTGGTTCGCGATCATCAAGGTCGCGACCATCGTCGGCTTCATGCTGATCAGCATTTTCCTGCTGGCCACCCAGCACAAGGTCGGCGGCCACACCCCCGGCATGAGCGTCATCACCGGCAGCGGCGGCGTCTTCCCGCACGGTGTGATGCCGGTCGTCCTGGTCATGCAGGGCGTGATCTTCGCGTACGCCGCCCTCGAACTGGTCGGCGTCGCCGCCGGCGAGACCGCCGAGCCGGAGAAGGTCGTCCCGCGCGCGGTGAACTCGATCATGTGGCGCGTGGGCCTGTTCTACGTCGGCTCGGTCGTGCTGCTCGCGCTGCTGCTGCCCGGTTCGGTCTACTCCGCCGACGAGAGCCCGTTCGTGACGGTGCTGTCCAAGATCGGTGTTCCGGCGGCCGGTGACGTGATGAACCTGGTCGTGCTGACCGCCGCGATGTCCTCGCTGAACTCCGGCCTGTACTCCACCGGCCGCATCCTGCGCTCCATGGCCATGGCCGGGTCCGCGCCGAAGTTCACCGCCCGCATGAACCGCAGCCAGGTCCCCTACGGTGGCATCCTGCTGACCTGCGCGGTCTGCGTGCTGGGCGTCGGCCTGAACTACCTCATGCCCAGCCAGGCCTTCGAGATCGTGCTGAACGTCGCCTCCCTCGGCATCATCAGCACCTGGGTGATCATCATGCTCTGCCACATGCTGTTCGTCCGCCGCGCCCGCGCGGGCCTGGTGACCCGGCCGAACTTCCGGCTGAGGTTCAGCCCGGTCACGGAGATCGCCACGATCGTGTTCCTGCTGGTCTGCCTCGGCATGATGTGGAACGACCCCGAGGTCGGCCGCAAGACGCTGCTCCTCATCCCGGTGCTCGCCGTCATGCTGGTCGCCGGCTGGTTCGCGGTACGCCGCCAGGTGTCCCGGAACACCGAGCGGGAGCTGTCCCGGATGTCCCCGGACGCCGAGTAGCCCCCGGCGGCGGCCCGCCGCCGTGACCCGCCGCCACTGTCAGTGGCACCGCCTACGGTGGCGTCATGCCGGAGATCACGCAGATCACGTACCTCCAGGGTGACGCCACCGCCCCGTTCGCCAAGGGGCCCAAGGTCATCGCCCATGTCTGCAACGACATCGGCGGCTGGGGCAGGGGCTTCGTCCTCGCGCTCTCCCGGCGCTGGCCGGAACCCGAGGCCGCCTACCGCGCCTGGCACCGGGGCCGCGCGGGGAACGACTTCGGGCTGGGCGCCGTCCAGCTCGTCGAGGTCGGCCCGCGCCTGTGGGTCGCGAACATGATCGGCCAGCGCGGGGTCCGGACCGGCAGCAAGGGCGTCCCGGTCCGTTACGAGGCGATCGACGCCGCACTCGGCCGGCTCGCGGACGAAGCGGTGGAACGGGGCGCCTCCGTGCACATGCCCCGCATAGGCTGCGGTCTGGCGGGCGGCAGATGGTCCCGCGTCGAGCCGCTCGTGAGGGAGCGGCTCGTGGAGCGCGGTGTCGCGGTGACGGTCTACGACCACGGGGAGGGCGCGGGATGACCGCACAGGCAGGGGCCCACGACGTGCTGGTGCTGGGCGGAGCGGGGGTCGACACGATCGTGCACGTCCCGGAGCTGCCGCTCCCGTACGCCGACAGCTACATGATCGACTCGGGGATCCGCACCCGCGCGGGCCAGACCGGCGACTTCGTCTCCGTGGGCCTGGCCGCGCTCGGCCTGCGCACCCACCACCTCGACCTGCTCGGCGACGACCCCGAGGGCGACCTCGTCCGGGCCCTGCACCGGGAGCGGGGCATCGGCCTCACCGCCCTGCCGCAGCCCGCCGGGACCAAGCGCGCGGTCAACCTCGTCGGCCCCGACGGCCGCCGGCTGTCCCTGTACGACACCAGCCGCTCCCACCCCGGCGACCGCTTCCCGCGGGAGCTGCTGCGCGGCCTGGCCCGAGCGGGCCGGCACGTGCACGTGACGATCACCCAGCCCTGCGCCGAGGCCCTGCCCGTGCTGGCCGGGACGGGCGTGCCCCTCTCGACCGACCTGCACGACTGGGACGGCGAGAACCCGTACCACGAGCCGTTCGCGCTCGCCGCGGACGTCGTCTTCCTGTCCGCCGCCGCGCTGCCCGACCCGGAGCGGACCATGCGGCGCATCGCGGAGCGCGGCCGGGCCGAGGTGGTCGTCGCCACCGCGGGCGCCGAGGGCGCGCACCTGCTCGCGGACGGCGAGCTGACCCGGATACCGGCCGTGCCGCCGCCCGCGCCGGTGGTCGACTCCAACGGCGCGGGCGACGCCTTCGCCGCCGCGTTCCTCTACGGCCGCCTCACCGGCCGGACGCCCGCCCGATGTGCCCGGTTCGGCGCGGTCGCCGGGGCGTACGCCTGCACGGTCCCGGCCACCCGGGCGGCGGCGGTGGGCCGGGACGAACTGCTGGCGGGGGCGGCCCGGTCGGCGGTGTGAGCCGCCCGGGCGTCAGCGGCCGTGCACGTCGTCCGTCGCCGCGATCCGCTTCCACGACCGCGGCTGGGCCACCGCCGTGCCCGCCTTCGCGAGCGCGGCGGCGCGAGCCGCCGAGGCGGCCGGCCTGACCGGCTGGAACAGCCAGGTGTCGAACAGCGCGGTCAGCTTCTGCCCGGACACGCGCTCGGCGTACCTGCGGAAGTCTGCCACCGAGGCGTTGCCGTACGCGTGGTCGCGGGGCCAGCCCTTCAGAATGGCGAAGAACGCCTTGTCGCCGACCTTGTTGCGCAGGGCCTGGATGGCGAGCGCACCCCGGTCGTAGACGGCGATGTCGAACTGGCCGTCCGGGCCCGGGTCGCCGGGCCGTACGGTCCAGAACGCGTCGCCGGCCGGGTGCGAGTCGTACACGTAGTCGGCGAGTTCCTGGGTGGTGCCCTCGCCCTCGTGCTCGGACCACAGCCACTGCGCGTACCTGGCGAAGCCCTCGTTGATCCAGATGTCCTTCCAGCGCTTGAGCGACACGTCGTCGCCGTACCACTGGTGGGCCAACTCGTGCACGACCACCGAGGTGTTGGAGCCGTTCGCGAACTGCTTCGGGCTGTAGTAGACGCGGGTCTGGGTCTCCAGCGCGTACCCGGTGGTGGTGTTCGGCACGTAACCGCCCGCTGAGGCGAACGGGTACGGCCCGAAGTAGCCGCTCAGCCAGTCGACGATCTCCCCGGTGCGCTCGACGCTCGCTCGTGCGGCCCCGTCGTTGTCGCCGAGGTCCTTGCTGTAGGCGTTGATCACCGGCACCCCGCCCTCGGAGGTGCCGGTGGTGATGTCGAACCCGCCCAGCGCGAGGGTGGCCAGATAGGTCGCCTGCGGCTTGGTCTGCCGCCAGGTGTAGCGGGTCCAGCCGAGCTTGGAGACGGTGGACTGCAGGGTGCCGTTGGAGATGGCCTGGGTGCCGTCCGGCACGGCCACCGACACGTCGTAGGTGGCCTTGTCGCTGGGGTGGTCGTTGCTCGGGAACCACCACCAGGCGGACTCGGGCTCGTCGGCGGCCACCGCGCCGTCCGGGGTGCGGTGCCAGGCGGTGAAACCGTAGGCGCTCTTCGTCGACGGCACCCCGCTGTAGCGGACGACGACGGTGGCCGTGGTCCCCTCGGCCAGCGGCGTCTTCGGGGTGACGACCAGTTCGTGCTGCTGGGAGTGGGTGAACGCGGCCCTGGCGCCGTTGACCCGGACCTCGCTCACGTCCAGCAGGAAGTCCAGGTCGAAGCTGGAGAGGTCCTGCGTGGTCCGCGCCTGGATCGTCGCCGTGCCCTCCAGTTCGTCAGTCCTCGGCTGGTAGCGCAGCCGCAGGTCGTAGTGCGAGACGTCGTAGCCGCCGTTGCCGTAGTACGGGTAGTAGGGGTCGCCGATGCCCGGCGCGCCGGGGGAGGGGGTCGCGGCCGATGCCGGGATCGCCAGCAGCAGGGAGGCCGCCGCGAGTGCGCCCGGCGCGATGATTCTGCGGTGCACGTCAGCTCCAAGTCGTCGGGACAGGAAGTCTGTTCGGAGCCTATTGAGTCGCTGTGACCCCCGGCTGTCCATGACCACCGCCGTCACACGATCGCCATTCAGCCGTCACGAGCCACGTGGGTGCCGTAAAGCCCTCTTCTGTACGGGAGTTGACCGGAGTACCGTCCGCGCATGCCGATACGCACGCGCTTCACGATCTGGAGAGCGTTCGCCACCGCGGCCGTCACCGCCCTGCTGGCCGCCTTCCTCACCCCCGTGGCCGCACAGGCCGCGCCACCCCGCGAGAGCCGGCCCGTCTACTCGTACGCGCACGCCGTCCGCGAGTCGGTGTGGGTGGGCACCGGCCTCGACGAGGACGGCGACGGCCACGAGGACCGCGTCGCCGCGGACATCGTCCGGCCCTCCGAACCGGCCCGTCAGGGCCGCAAAGTGCCGGTGATCATGGATGCCAGCCCGTACTACTCCTGCTGCGGACGGGGCAACGAGAGCCAGGTCAAGACGTACGACACGCACGGTCACGTCGTCGGAATGCCGCTCTACTACGACAACTACTTCGTTCCCCGCGGCTACGCCTTCGTCGGCGTCGACCTCGCCGGCACCGACCGGTCCGACGGCTGCGTGGACGTGGGCGGCCGGTCCGACGTCCGGTCGGCCAAGGCCGTCGTCGACTGGCTGAACGGGCGTGCCAGGGCGTACACCACCCGGACCGGCACGAGGACCGTCAAGGCGACCTGGACCAACGGCCGCACCGGCATGATCGGCAAGAGCTGGGACGGCACGATCGCCAACGGCGTCGCCGCCACCGGCGTGAAGGGACTGCGGACCATCGTCCCGATCAGCGCCATCTCCTCCTGGTACGACTACTACTTCGCGCAAGGAGCCCCGCTGTACGACGGCGGCCCCGACGAACTGGCCGGCTACGTCGAGAGCGACACCGCCCGGGCGCACTGCGCGGCCGTGCAGAAGCGGCTCGCCGACGGCAGCCCGCGCACCGGCGACTGGACCCCGCTGTGGACCGGGCGGAACTACGTCGCGGACGCGGCCAAGGTGCGGGCCAGCGTGTTCCTCGTGCACGGCATGCAGGACCTGAACGTGCGCACCAAGCACTTCGGCCAGTGGTGGGACGCCCTCGCGAAGCACGGCGTGAAGCGCAAGATCTGGCTCTCCCAGACCGGCCACGTCGACCCCTTCGACTACCGTCGCGGCGCCTGGGTCGACACCCTGCACCGCTGGTTCGACCACGAACTCCTCGGCTACGACAACGGCATCGACCGCGAGCCGATGGCCGACGTCGAACGCCACCCCGACCAGTGGGTCACCAGCAGGGTCTGGCCGCCGCACGGCACCCGGACCACCACCCTGCACCCGGCCCCCGGCACCACGGCCGGCGTCGGCACCCTGGGCCGCGGCCGGGCGACCGGCACCGAGACCTTCACCGACGACCCCCGGCTGAGCGAGACCGACTGGGCCGGCCGGCTCACCACGGCCACCCCCGAGAAGGCCGGCTTCCTCACCCCGCCCCTCACCCGCGACCTGCGGCTGTCCGGCTCCTCCCGGGTGACCGTGACCGCCACCCCGAGCACCTCATCGGCCCACCTGTCCGCCGTGCTGGTGGACGTCGGCCCGGACACGATCCGCGACTACGCCGACGGCGGCGAGGGCATCACCACGCTCACCGACCGCACGTGCTGGGGACGGAGCACGGCCGGGGACAGCTCCTGCTACAAGGAGACCCGGGCGAAGACGGCCCACGTCGACTACACCGTGTTCAGCCGGGGCTGGGCCGACCTCGGCCACTACGCCTCGCTCGGCAAGGGCGTCCCGCTCACCCCGGGCAGGGCCTACACCATGACCCTCGACCTGGCGGCCACCGACCACGTAATCCCGAAGGGCCACCGGCTCGCGCTGATCGTCGCCGGCACGGACAAGGACCTGATCGACCCGCCGGCCACCCGACCGACCCTCACCCTGGACCTGTCCCGCACGACGGCCCGCCTCCCGCTGGTCGGCGGAGCCCCGGCGTTCACGTCCGCGGTCCCGGGCGCCACCTCGGCCGCTCCCGCCCCGCGGCCGCTGGACGGCGTACGCGCGACGCCCTCCGGCCGCCGTCTTCCGGCGAGCTGAGTTCCGGAGCCTGCCGGGCGGGCGACCCCCACGGGGCCGTCCGCCCCGCACGGCACCTCTCGCTCAACCCCCGGCGGGCCCGGGGCGGCGGCTCACCGTGTCGCCAGGGCCGCCGCCTCCCGGGCGCAGCCCCAGGCCACGGTGACGCCGGCGCCGCCGTGGCCGTAGTTGTGCACCAGGACCCGGCCGCCCGGCAGGGACTGCCGGTCCAGGCGTACGGCGTCGCGGGCGGGCCTGAGGCCGACCCGGTGTGCCAGCACCCGCGCACCGGCGATCTCCGGCCGCACCGCCGCGCACCGCTCGACGATCGCCGCGGCGGTCGCCGGGTCCGGCTCCGGCGACCAGGCGCCCTCCTCCGCCGTACCGCCGAGGACCAGTCCGTCCGGCTGCGGGAAGAAGTAGGTCGAGGTGTCCGAGGAGTGGTCCACGGACGTGAACCAGGTCGTGATCCCCGGGTTCTCCACCAGGACGAGCTGCCCGCGCACCGGACGCACCGCCGGGTCCGGCACCAGCGAACGGGCGTCCAGGCCGGTGCAGTTGACCACCACGCCGGCGGGGACGGCGGCCAGGTCCGTGACCTCCCGCTCCCGGACCGTGCCGCCCGCCCGCGCCAACCTCCCCCGCAGCCAGGCCAGATGGGCCGGCATGTCGATCAACGGCAGCCGTGCCACCAGCCCGTCGGCGACCGCGCGCAGCCCCGGCACCCGGCCCGCCCACTCACCCAGCTCGTCCAGCCGGGCCCCGCGGTGTACGCCCTCGACCAGGCGTACGCCCGTCCGGGCCGAGCGGTCCGCCAGCCCCTCGTACACCCGGAGGGTCTCCAGCGCCCACGCGCCGACCAGCGGCTCGGGCTCGATCCGGTACGGCCACCACAGTCCGCCGGCGACCGCCGAGGTGGTGCGCTCGGCGGGCTCCCGGGCCCACACCGACACCCGGTGGCCCGACTCGGCCAGCACCACGGCCGTCGTCAGCCCGACGACCCCGCTGCCGACCACGATCACTTCGTCACTCGACTCGCGCTCCACGCGAGGACGCTAACGGAACATGTCACGCAGCGCTCACATCCGTCCTGGTGTGGGGATACTCACAGCATGTCTGCCGCATACGCGACCTTCGGCCTGGCACCGGCGACACGCGCCGGCGGTGTGCTCGCCGACGGTGGCTACCAGGTCCACCGTGACTTCGTGGACTTCGTCGTGGACGGGCGCCCGCTGCTGTTCCAGCTCTCCGACCTGGACGCCGTCTCCCCGCTCGCCTCCGACGTCCCGCCCGCCGTCTTCACCGCCCAGGTGCGCTGCCTGCTGCTGGAGGCCGCCGCGCCGCTCCCGGACGGCCGGTTCGTGATCTACGGCTGCCCCGAGTGCGCGGACCTGGGCTGCGGCGCGGTGACCGCCGTCATCGAGCGGGACGGGGACGACTACATCTGGCGCGACTTCGCCTGGCAGACCGACGACCACGTCGACCTCGTACGCAACGGCTACCACGGCACAGGGCCGTTCCGCTTCGACGGGCCCGGGTACCGCGCAGCCCTCGCCGCGCTGATCGAGGACGCCGGCGCCCCGCCCGCGCTCCGCCGGGTCCTGCTGATCGGCGCCCGGGTGGCCGTCCTCGCCCGGCTCGCCGCCGCGCTGCGCCCCATCGGTGTGGGTGCCGACATCGCCCAGGACGCCCGCGGCGTCCCCGCCGAGGAACTGCGCGGCTACGGCGCCGTGGCCTTCGGGCGCGCGGTCGGCGAGACCGAACGGGTCGCCGTCCGTGCGGCGTTCGAGCGGGCCGGGGTGGAGGTCGCCGAGGTGGACGGCCTCGCCCCGATCGTCCCGCTGCTCGTCGCGCAGATCGAGCACGCCCTGGACCGCAGCCCGCTCGCGCGGCGTCGGCTGACAGCCCTGGCCGCCGCGGGCGGCGAGGCCGGCGTCGACGTGACCTCGCCGTGCCGGGTCCGGGTCACGGCCTACCGCCTGGACCGCCTGCACCGCACCCACACCCACGAGATCTTCGACGGCGTCCTGGAGCCCGGCCACCATCGCATCCCGCTGGACCCCGCGGCGGTGAAGGGGGAGTCCTTCGTGGTGGCCCGGACCCCGGGCAGCGTGCTGGTGCGGGCCATGGAGAGCCGGTAGCGGGACGGCCCCCGGCACCCGCTGAGCGCCGCCGGCGCGGGACACTAGGATCGGCCTCCTGATGACTGCCACCCTCGTCGCCAAGAACCTCGCCGCCGGGCACGGCGACCGCTCGCTCTTCTCCGGGCTCGACCTCGTCGTCGCGCCCGGGGACGTGATCGGGCTGGTCGGCGCCAACGGCGCGGGCAAGTCCACCCTGCTGCGCCTGCTCGCCGGACTCACCCGGCCCGAGCAGGGCGAACTGCGCCTGTCCCCGCCCACCGCGACCGTCGGCCACCTGCCGCAGGAGCCCGAGCGCAGGCCGGGCGAGACCGTCCGGGAGTTCCTGGCCCGCCGCACCGGGGTCGCCGAGGCCCAGCGGGTGATGGACCTGGCCACCCAGGCGCTGGTCGACGGCGCCCCCGGCGCCGACGACGCCTACGCGGCCGGCCTGGAACGCTGGCTGGACCTCGGCGGCGCCGACCTGGAGGAGCGGTCGGAGGAGGTCGCCGACTCCCTGGGCCTGGCCGTCGACCTGGACCAGCCGATGACCTCCCTGTCCGGCGGCCAGGCGGCCCGCGCCGGCCTCGCCTCCCTCCTGCTCTCCCGCTACGACGTCTTCCTCCTGGACGAGCCCACCAACGACCTCGACCTGGACGGCCTGGAGCGCCTGGAGCGCTTCGTCACCGGGCTGCGCGCGGGCACGGTGGTCGTCAGCCACGACCGCGAGTTCCTCACCCGCACGGTCACCAAGGTGCTCGAACTCGACCTCGCACAGGGGGAGATCAACCTCTACGGCGGCGGCTACGCGGCCTACCTGGAGGAGCGCGAGGTCGCGCGCCGGCACGCCCGCGAGGACTACGACGAGTACGCCGACAAGAGGGCCGCCCTCCAGGACCGCGCCCAGATGCAGCGCTCCTGGATGGACAAGGGGGTGAAGAACGCCCGGCGCAAGGCGGGCAACGACAACGACAAGATCGGCCGCAAGTTCCGCAGCGAGGCCAGCGAGAAGCAGGCCGCCAAGGCGCGGCAGACGCAGCGGATGATCGAGCGGCTCGACGTGGTCGAGGAGCCGCGCAAGGAGTGGGAGCTGCGCATGGAGATCGCGGCCGCCCCCCGCTCGGGCGCGGTCGTGGCGACCCTCAGGGACGCCGAGGTCCGGCGCGAGGGCTTCACCCTGGGCCCGGTGTCGCTGCAGCTCGACTGGGCCGACCGGGTCGCGCTCACCGGTGCCAACGGCGCGGGCAAGTCGACCCTGCTCGGCGCGCTGCTCGGCCGGGTCCCGCTCGACTCGGGCCACGCGGCGCTGGGTTCGGGCGTGCTGGTCGGCGAGGTCGACCAGGCCCGCGGGCTGTTCCACGGCTCCGAGTCGCTGCTCGACGCGTTCCGCGCGGCCGTCCCCGACACCGAGCCGGCCGAGGTCCGCACGCTGCTCGCCAAGTTCGGCCTGAAGCAGGACCATGTGCTGCGCCCGGCCGCGACCCTGTCGCCGGGCGAGCGGACCCGCGCGGCCCTGGCACTGCTCCAGGGCCGCGGAGTGAACCTGCTGGTCCTCGACGAGCCGACGAACCACCTCGACCTGCCCGCCATCGAGCAGCTGGAGTCCGCCCTCGACTCCTACGAGGGCACCCTCCTGCTGGTCACCCACGACCGCCGCATGCTGGACGCGGTCCGGGTGACCCGCCGCTTCGACGTGGCCGACGGCAAGGTCACGGAACGCTAGCGCGGGCACCTGCGGGCCGGGCCGCACGCGGGGTGCGTGCGTCCCGGCCCGGCGGCTCAGCGCCGCTTGCCGTCCGGGTTCAGCAGCCCCGCCCGGCGCAGCGCGTCCGCCATCGCGCTGTTGGCCGGCGCCGGTGCCTGGCGGCCGCCCCGGTCACCGCCGCGTGCCTGCCGCTGGCCCTGGCCCTGGCCCTGCCTCTGGCCTTGCCCCTGCCTCTGGCCCTGGCCCTGGCCCTGCCTCTGGCCCTGGCCCTGGCGCTGCTGGGGCGGGCGGGCGCCGCCGCGCTGCTGCCGGCCGCCGCCCTGGTCCTGCGGTGCCGCCTCGTCGTCCAGGCGCAGGGTGAGCGCGATCCGCTTGCGCGGGATGTCCACGTCGAGGACCTTCACCTTGACGATGTCGCCCGGCTTCACCACGTCCCGCGGGTCCTTGACGAACGTCTTCGACATCGCCGAGACGTGCACCAGCCCGTCCTGGTGGACGCCGACGTCCACGAAGGCGCCGAAGGCCGCCACGTTCGTGACCACACCCTCCAGGACCATCCCGGAGGTCAGGTCGGAGATCTTCTCCACGCCGTCCTTGAAGGTGGCCGTCCTGAAGGCGGGTCGCGGGTCGCGGCCCGGCTTCTCCAGCTCCCGCAGGATGTCGGTGACGGTCGGCAGGCCGAAGGTGTCGTCCACGAAGTCGGCGGGCCTGAGCGAGCGCAGCGCCCCGGTGTTGCCGATGAGGGAGGCGACGTCCTGGCCCGCGGTCTTCACCATGCGGCGCACCACCGGATAGGCCTCCGGGTGCACGCTGGAGGCGTCCAGCGGGTCGTCGCCGCCGCGGATGCGGAGGAAGCCCGCGCACTGCTCGTACGCCTTCGGGCCGAGCCGCGCCACCTTCTTCAGCGCCGAGCGTGAGGTGAACGGCCCGTTGGCGTCCCGGTGGGCGACGATGTTCTCGGCGAGCCCGGACGAGATGCCCGACACGCGGGAGAGCAGCGGCACGGACGCGGTGTTGACGTCCACGCCCACGCCGTTCACACAGTCCTCGACGACCGCGTCCAGCGAGCGGGACAGCTTCACCTCGGACAGGTCGTGCTGGTACTGGCCCACACCGATGGACTTCGGGTCGATCTTCACCAGCTCGGCCAGCGGGTCCTGGAGCCTGCGGGCGATGGAGACGGCACCGCGCAGCGACACGTCCATGTCCGGCAGTTCCCGCGAGGCGTACTCCGACGCCGAGTACACGGACGCGCCGGCCTCGGACACCATCACCTTGGTGAGCTTCAACTCGGGGTGCTTCGCGATGAGTTCGGCGGCGAGCCGGTCGGTCTCGCGGGACGCCGTGCCGTTGCCGATCGCGACCAGGTCGACCGCGTGCCGCTCGGCCAGCCGCGCCAGCTTGGCGAGCGCCTCGTCCCACTTGTTGGCCGGGACGTGCGGGTAGATGACGTCCGTGGCGACGACCTTGCCGGTCGCGTCGACCACGGCGACCTTCACGCCGGTACGGAAGCCGGGGTCGAGGCCGAGGGTCGCGCGCGTGCCGGCCGGGGCGGCCAGCAGCAGGTCGCGCAGGTTCGCCGCGAACACGTTCACCGCCTCGTCCTCGGCGGCCGTCCGCAGCCGCAGCCTGAGGTCGATGCCCAGGTGGACCAGGAGCCGGGTGCGCCAGGCCCAGCGGACCGTGTCCTTCAGCCACTTGTCCGCGGGGCGGCCCCGGTCGGCGATGCCGAACTTCGAGGCGACGATGCCCTCGTAGGAGGACGGCCCCTCGGTGGGCTCCTCCGGCTCCAGGACGAGGTCGAGGACCTCCTCCTTCTCGCCCCGCAGCATCGCCAGGATCCGGTGCGAGGGCAGCTCGGTGAACGGCTCGGTGAAGTCGAAGTAGTCGGCGAACTTGGCGCCCGCCTCCTCCTTGCCGTCCCGTACCTTCGCCGCCAGCCGTCCGCGCGTCCACATCCGCTCGCGCAGCTCGCCGATCAGGTCGGCGTCCTCCGAGAACCGCTCGGTCAGGATGGCCCGCGCGCCGTCCAGGGCGGCCTGCGGATCGGCGACGCCCTTGCCGGCGTCCACGAACGCGGCGGCCGCGGCCACCGGTTCGACGGACGGGTCGCTCAGCAGTCCGTCCGCCAGCGGCTCCAGGCCCGCCTCCCGGGCGATCTGCGCCTTGGTGCGCCGCTTGGGCTTGTACGGGAGGTAGATGTCCTCCAGGCGCGCCTTGGTCTCCGCGCCGCGGATCCGCGCCTCCAGCTCCTCGGTGAGCTTGCCCTGCTCGCGCACCGACTCCAGGATCGCGGTCCGCCGCTCCTGGAGCTCCCGCAGGTAGCGCAACCGCTCCTCGATCGTGCGCAGCTGCGCGTCGTCGAGCATCTCGGTCGCTTCCTTGCGGTAGCGGGCGATGAAGGGCACGGTCGAGCCGCCGTCGAGCAGTTCCACCGCGGCCTTCACCTGCCGCTCCCGTACGCCGAGTTCTCCGGCGATCCTGCCTTCGATGGATCCCGCTTCGATGGATCCGGGTGTCGTCACGATCGCGTACCGCCTTCTCCACTTTGGTTGCGCGGCAATTGTGGCAGGTGACACCGGCAAGCGGGGATCAGGGCGGGGCACCGGCGGGGCGCCCGG
Source organism: Streptomyces sp. IBSBF 3136 (assembly GCF_036815105.1). Classification (NCBI taxonomy): domain Bacteria; kingdom Bacillati; phylum Actinomycetota; class Actinomycetes; order Kitasatosporales; family Streptomycetaceae; genus Streptomyces; species Streptomyces sp. IBSBF 3136. The sequence goes on along the minus strand of NZ_JAJSZC010000021.1, from coordinate 38,616 downwards.
CCCCCACCGCCCCGCCCGGCGGCCGCCCGCGCGGACGCGACCACGCGCACCGCCGCTCCGGTGCGGCCCCGCCGGACCGCCGCCGGACCTCTGCCGGACGACTGCCGGGGCGCGGCCGGGCGACATGGCAGGAAAGGTGGGGAACCCGTCATTGCGGCCATGCCGGGAGGGGCGAAGAATCGGAGTCATGGCGCAGCACACCCTCCTGCTCGTCCTCTTCGACGGCGTGCAGAGCCTCGACGTCACCGGCCCGCTGGAGGTGTTCAGCGGGGCCGAGCAGCACACCCCGGGGACGTATCTGATCCGCACCGCCTCCCTGGACGGCGGCCCGGTCCGCACCTCCAGCGGCCTGACCCTCGTACCGGACGGGGCGCTCGACGCGGCGCCCCGGCCGCACACCCTGCTGGTGCCCGGCGGCCAGGGCACCCGCGACCCCGACCCGCGGCTGACCGGCTGGCTGCGGACGCACGGCCCGGGTGCGCCCCGGCTGGTCTCGGTGTGCACCGGCGCGCTCCTGCTGGCCGCCGCCGGTCTGCTCGACGGCCGCCGGGCGACGACCCACTGGGCGTACTGCGACCGGCTGGCCCGCGACCACCCGGCCGTGACCGTGGACCCCGAGCCGATCTACGTCCGGGACGGACACGTCGCCACCTCGGCGGGTGTCACCGCCGGTGTCGACCTCGCCCTCGCCCTCGTGGAGGAGGACCTGGACCGGGACGTCGCGCTCACCGTCGCCCGGCACCTGGTGGTGTTCCTGCGCCGCCCCGGCAACCAGGCGCAGTTCAGCGCCCAGCTCGCCGCGCAGACCGCGCGGCGCGAACCCCTGCGCGAGATCCAGCGGTGGATCACCGAGCACCCGGCCGACGACCTGACGGTCGAGTCGCTCGCCGCCCGGGCCCGGCTCTCGCCCCGCCACTTCGCCCGGGCCTTCCGGGAGGAGACCGGCACGACCCCCGGCCGCTACGTCGACCGGGTCCGCCTGGAGCACGCCCGCCGGCTCCTGGAGGACACCGCGGACGGTGTCGGGGAGGTCTCCCGCGCCAGCGGCTACGGCACCCCCGAGGCCATGCGGCGCGCCTTCGTCAAGGCCCTGGGCACCGCACCGGCCGAGTACCGGCGCCGGTTCCGCCCCGCCCTCACCCACTGAAGGGACGTCCCATGCAGATCGCCGTCGTCGTCTACGACGGGTTCACCGCGCTCGACGCGGTCGGACCCTACGAGATCCTGGTCCGCACCCCGGGCGCCGAGACCGTGTTCGTCGGCGAGCGCACCGGTGCCGTCCGCACGGACACCGGCGCCCTCGGGATCGTCGCCGACCGGTCGCTGGCCGAGGTGACCCGCCCCGACGTCGTCGTGGTGCCGGGCGGCCCCGGCCAGAGCGCGCTGATGGAGCACCGGCCGCTGCTGGACTGGCTGCGCGCCGTCGACGCCACGAGCACCTGGACGGCCTCGGTCTGCACGGGTTCGCTGCTGCTCGCCGCCGCCGGGCTGCTGGAGGGCCGCCGGGCCACCTCGCACTGGCTCGCCCTCGGCCAACTCGAACGGTTCGGCGCCCGGCCGGCCGAGGAGCGCGTGGTCTTCGACGGCAAGTACGTCACCGCCGCGGGCGTCTCCGCCGGCATCGACATGGGCCTCACCCTGCTCGGCCGGATCGCGGGCGACGACGTCGCCCGGACCGTCCAACTGGCCACCGAGTACGACCCGCGGCCGCCCTACGACGCCGGGTCCCCGCGCAAGGCCCCCGCGCACCTCGTCGACGCGCTGCGGGCGCGCAGCCGCTTCCTGCTCACGCGGTCCAGCTGAACCGCGGCTGCCTGCGCTCCAGGAAGGCGGCGACCCCCTCCGCGGTGTCGCCGCTGCCGCGCGCCTGCTCCGTCCAGTGGGCGTCCCGGTCGGTGCGGCCGTCCACGAACTCCTTCGCGGCCGCCTGGGTGAGCTGGGAGCGGGCCACGAGGACCCCGGTCAGCTCGGCGATCCGCCCGTCCAGTCCGTCCTCGGGCAGCACCTCGTCCACCAGCCCGGTGCGCAGCGCCCGTGCGGCGTCGATCAGCTCGGCGGTGAACAGCAGGTACTTGGCGGTGGCCGGTCCCACCAGGGAGACCAGCCGGCGGGTGGAGGACGCCGGGTAGACGATCCCGAGCCGCGCCGGGGTCACCCCGAACAGCGCGTCCTCGCGCGCGAGCCGCAGGTCGCAGGCCGCGGCGAGCTGCGCGCCGCCGCCCACGCAGTGGCCGCGCACGGCCGCGAGGGTCGGCTTGGGGAACGCGGCGAGGGCCTCCTCGGCGGCCACGGCCAGGGACTGCGCCTCGGCGGCCGAGCCGCGCAGCGAGGAGATGTCCGCGCCCGCGCAGAAGGTCTGGCCCTCGCCGGTCAGTACGAGCGCCCGCACCCGGGGGTCGGCCGCCAGCTCCGCCAGCAGCGGCGGCAGGGACCGCCACATCGCCGCCGTCATGGCGTTGCGCTTGGCCGGATTCCGGATGACGACCGTGGCGACGGCGCCGGTGACCTGGTGCGACAGCTCGGGGTCCATGCGGCGGATGCTATCGGCCCGCGGGGAAGGCGGCCTGGAAGGGGGTGGGGTGACCGGGGCCACACGCGTACAACCCGAAAAGTTCGCGAACCGGCGCCGCGAGGGCAGGAACAGTCCCACAAGCGACCATGTCGTACGCAGGCGGTCAGAACCGTTCGATACCCGCTGACTTGTGTTCAGTGTGGCGGAGGGGAGCCGATCGTTACCAACACTCGACGTGTGGTGACAATCGAGCGCGAGGGTGGCGACCGGACCATGGACAATCAAGGGCGCGGGGAAGGCCCGCGCCCACCGGGGGGCGCCGAACGGCCGCCGGATCCCCTGCCGTACGAGGGCGTGTGGCGGTTCACCGCGGCGGCCGTGGACGCCTCGGTCCCACAGGCCCGGCACGCGGTACGGGACCTGCTGCTGCGCCAGGGCGTGCCCGTCTCCGACGACCTGGTGCACGGGCTGCTGCTGATCGTCTCCGAGCTGGTCACGAACGCGGTCCGGCACGCGGCCCTGCTGTCGCCGATGCTCGCCGTTGAGGTGGCCGTCGGCGCCGAGTGGGTGCGGGTGTCGGTGGAGGACAACCACCCCTACCGCCCGACCGCCCTGGAGGCCGACCACGGTCAGACCGGCGGCCGGGGCCTGCTCCTGGTCCGTGAGGTGGCCCGGGAGGCGGGCGGCGTCGTCGACGTGGAGCACACGGCGAGCGGCGGCAAGGTGATCTGGGCCGCCCTGCCGCTCAAGCCCGCCGTGCTGCCGTAGTGCCTACCAGCCCGCGGACGGTCCCGTCAGCTCCCTGACCGCCGGACGGGCCGCGTCCAGCACCGTCATGAACCACGCCGAGAACGGGTCCTTGGCGTGCCGCTCCGCCAGCTCGGCCGCGGTCACGAAGGCGGTGGCGCCGACCTCCGTCGCGTCCGGCACCAGCGGGGCCTGCACCAGACCGACGAACAGGTGGTTGAACTCCTGCTCCACCAGGCCGGACTCCGGGTCCGGGTGGTTGTAGCGCACGGTGCCCGCCTCGGCCAGCAGCGACGGCGAGACGCCCAGCTCCTCGTAGGTCCGCCGGGCCGCGGCGGCGAACGGCGCCTCACCGGGGTAGGGATGGCCGCAGCAGGTGTTGGACCACACACCGGGGGAGTGGTACTTGCCGAGCGCCCGCTGCTGGAGCAGCAGCCGGCCGTGCTCGTCGAAGAGGAACACGGAGAACGCCCGGTGCAGCTGTCCCGGCGGCTGGTGGGCGGAGAGCTTCTCCGCGGTGCCGATCGTCACGCCCTTCTCGTCGACCAGTTCCAGCAAAATCGCCTCTGCGGTGCCGTTCGACGAGCTGTGCGTCTCGGTGGCAGGTGTGATCGGCATACCCATCCTTCGCCTCGGTCTTCGCACCCCAAGTCTGCCGTACGAATCCGGCACTCCCGGCACTTCCCCGCACGTCCGCATGTCCCGCGCGGTGCGGCCGCCGAGTGGGATCCGGTAGGTCATCGTGCCCGGCGCCCGCCGCCCGGAACCGCCCTGGCATGCGTAGAACAGCAGTGCGCGGGGTGAGCGGTGGTCAGTGGCAGAGCCGCGCCTCGTGCTCGGCGTGACCGCCCGGCTCCAGCTGGAAGGTGCAGTGCTCCACGTCGAAGTGGCCGCCGAGGCAGCCCTGCAGCTCGTGGAGCATCTTCTCGTTGCCGATGGCGTTCAGCACCTCGGAGCTGACCACCACGTGCGCGGAGACCACGGGCATGCCCGAGGTGATCGTCCAGGCGTGCAGGTCGTGCACGTCCTCCACGCCGTCCAGGGCCAGGATGTGCGCCCGCACCTCGGCCATGTCGACGTCCTTCGGCGCCGCCTCCAGCAGCACGTCCAGCGTCTCGCGCAGCAGTTTCAGCGTCCTCGGCACGATCATCAGCCCGATCGCGAGCGAGGCGATCGGGTCCGCCGCCTGCCAGCCCGTGGTGAGGATCACGGTCGCCGAGATCAGCACCGCCACCGAGCCGAGCGCGTCCGCCGCCACCTCGAGGAAGGCGCCGCGCACGTTCAGGCTCTCCTTCTGCCCGCGCATCAGCAGGACCAGCGAGACCGAGTTCCCGACCAGGCCGACCAGACCGAACACGATCATCAGGCCGCCCCGGGTGTCCGCGGGCGTGACGAACCGCTGCACCGCCTCGAACAGGACGTACCCGCCCACGCACAGCAGCAGCAGGCAGTTGGCCAGGGCGGCGAGGATCTCGGCGCGCGCGAACCCGAAGGTCCGGTTGGTGGTCGGCGGGCGGTTCGCGAAGTGGATGGCCAGCAGCGCCATGCACAGCCCCACCGCGTCGGTCGCCATGTGGGCCGCGTCCGCGATCAGCGCCAGCGAGTCCGCGAGGAGACCGCCGACGATCTCCACCACCATGATCGTCAGGGTGATGCCCAGCGCCACGCGCAGCCGGCCGCGATAGGCGGCCGCGGCCGTACCGGTGGGCGGCGCGTGGCTGTGCGCGTGCCCGTGGTCGTGCCCTGCCCCCATGAGAAGACCGCCTTCCGTGTCGCGCCCGGGCCTTCAGTGAACTACGGGCGGGGGGTACCGGGCAACGCGGCACTGAACACCGTTGTCATCTGCCCTGACCTGCGGAAACGATCCGCTGGTCAGGGAGCCGCGGCGCTACCCGGCGTGATGCAGCCGCCAGCCCTCCCAGGCCGACGCCACCATCTCCCGCACCCCGCGCCGGGCCCGCCAGCCCAGCGCCTCGGCGGCCCGCTCGGCCGACGCCACCGCACGCGGCGCGTCCCCGGGGCGGCGTCCCTCCACCAGGGGCGGCCGCCGGTCGCCGGTCACCTCGCCGATCACCGTGATCAGCTCGCGCACGGAGACGCCCTCACCGCGCCCGATGTTCAGCGTGAGGTCCCCGGCGACCTCACCCGCGTCGAGCCGCCGGGCCGCCTCGAGGTGGGCCTCGGCCAGGTCGGCGACATGGATGTAGTCCCGGACGCACGTGCCGTCCGGCGTCGGGTAGTCGTCCCCGAAGATCCGCGGGGCCTCGTCCCGGGTGAGCCGGTCGAAGACCATCGGCACGATGTTGAACACGCCTGTGTCGGCCAGTTCCGGGGCGGCCGCGCCCGCCACGTTGAAGTAGCGCAGGCACACCGTGGAGATGCCGTGGGCCGCTCCCGCCGCCCGCACCAGCCACTCACCGGCCAGCTTGGTCTCGCCGTAGGGGTTCACCGGCGCGCACGGGGTGTCCTCGGTGATCAGGCCGACCTCCGGGTCGCCGTACACGGCCGCCGAGGAGGAGAACACCAGCCGGCGCACGCCCGCCGCGGCCACCGCGTCCAGGAGCGTGGCGAGACCGCCCACGTTCTCCCGGTAGTAGCGGGTGGGCTCCGCCACGGACTCGGCGACCTGCTTGCGCGCCGCGAGGTGGACCACCCCGGTCACGCCGTGCTCCGCGACGACCCGCGTCAGCAGGTCGCCGTCCAGGGTCGAACCCCGGACCAGCGGGACGTCCGCGGGGAGCCGCTCGGGCACGCCGGCCGACAGGTCGTCCAGCGCCACGACGCTCTTCCCGGCGGCCGCCATGGCCCGCGTCACGTGCGCCCCGATGTATCCGGCTCCGCCGGTGATCAGCCACGTCATGGTCGTCCACCCTATGCGCAGCCCTCCGCCTGTCCCGCATGCCCGGGGATGCCCGGGTCTGTGGGGGCGGTTCACGCCCGTGGTTTGTCGGGCGGCCCCCCATCCCCGATGATGATCGCGGCAAAGGCCGGGACAGACCCCGGGGGCCGGGCCGTGAACGGCCGGTGAACATGGGCTTCCGGTCATCCGATACCCTTCGCCGACATGCCGCCCGGGTGCCGCAGGCAGGGCGCCCCACCACGCAGAAGATCCGGCGCCGCCGCGCCGGCACCCAGGGAGTGAGTTCGGTTGCCGACCGCCATCGTCACCGGTCAGCCGGTCCCCGGATCGTCGCTCGAGAACGATCTGCGGTCCCTCGGCTTCGACGTGCTGATGGCCGCCGACGCCGCCGAGGCCGGGTCCCGGCTCGCCGCCGTCCCGGCCGACCGGCGGGTGGCCCTGGTCGACGCCCGGTTCGTCGGCCACCCGCACGCCCTGCGCCTCGGCCTCACCGACCCGCGCTTCCCGCTCGCCGCCGTGCCCGGCGCCGTCACCGCCCAGCCGGCCGCCCGGCAGGCGCTGACCCACGCCCTGGTCCGCGAGCGGGCCGGCGGAGGCGGCGCGGCGGGTGTCGAGGTCGCCGTCGACGGCGTCCCCGACCGGATCACCGGCGCCCTCGACGCCGACGGCGCGGAGATCCACCGGCCCGAGCTGGGCAGCCTGGTCGCCGTCGTCCCGGCCGACCCGCAGACCCGCAACGAGGCCCGGCAGGCCGTCGCCGCCGTCGACGACGAGGCCGTACGCCTGAAGTCGGCCGTGAAGTCCCGCGACGGCTTCTTCACCACGTTCTGCATCAGCCCCTACTCGCGCTACCTCGCCCGCTGGTGCGCCCGCCGGGGCCTGACCCCCAACCAGGTCACCACGGCCTCGCTGCTCACCGCCCTGATAGCGGCCGGCTGCGCCGCCACGGGCACCCGGGCCGGCTTCGTCGCGGCCGGCGTGCTGCTCATCGCCTCCTTCGTGCTGGACTGCACCGACGGCCAGCTCGCCCGCTACGCCCTGAAGTACTCCACGCTCGGCGCCTGGCTCGACGCCACCTTCGACCGGGCCAAGGAGTACGCCTACTACGCCGGCCTCGCCCTCGGCGCGGCCCGCGGCGGCGACGACGTGTGGGCCCTCGCCCTCGGCGCCATGATCCTGCAGACCTGCCGGCACGTCGTGGACTTCTCCTTCAACGAGGCCAACCACGACGCCACCGCCAACACCAGCCCCACCGCCGCCCTCTCCGGCCGGCTCGACAGCGTCGGCTGGACGGTCTGGGTGCGCCGCATGATCGTGCTCCCCATCGGCGAGCGCTGGGCCATGATCGCCGTCCTGACGGCGGCCACCACGCCCCGCATCACCTTCTACGTGCTGCTCGTCGGCTGTGCCTTCGCTGCGACGTACACCACGGCGGGCCGCGTGCTGCGGTCGCTGACCCGCAAGGCCCGGCGCACCGACCGTGCGGCACTCGCCCTCGCCGACCTGGCCGACACCGGCCCGCTCGCCGACGCGGCGCGGCGCGTGCTCGGCGGCAGGGGCCTGCCCGGTCTCGCGGTGCCCGCCGCGGCCCTGACGGGCGGCGCCGCCGTCGTGGCCTGCTCGGCCCTGTCCGGGTACGGCAGCGTGCTGCCCGTCGCCGGCGCCCTCGTCTACGTCCTCGCCTCGGCGCTCGCCGTCGCCCGCCCGCTCAAGGGCGCCCTCGACTGGCTCGTCCCGCCCTTCTTCCGGGCCGCCGAGTACGGCACCGTGCTCGCCCTCGCGGCCGAAGCCGGGGTGAACGGAGCCCTTCCCGCGGCTTTCGGGCTGGTGGCCGCCGTCGCCTACCATCACTACGACACGGTGTACCGCATCCGCGGGAACGCCGGAGCGCCGCCGGCCTGGCTGGTGCGCGCCATCGGGGGGCAGGAAGGACGGACGCTGCTCGTCACCGTCCTGGCCGCGCTGCTCACCGCCTCGCAGTTCAAGGTCGCGCTCACGGTGCTCGCCGTGGCCGTCGCCCTGGTGGTGCTCGCCGAGAGCATCCGCTTCTGGGTGTCCGCTGGGGCGCCCGCCGTACACGACGAAGGAGAAACCGCATGATCGGCCTCGTGCTGGCGGCCGGCGCCGGACGCCGTCTGCGCCCCTACACCGACACGCTGCCCAAGGCCCTGGTGCCGGTGGGTCCCGAGGGTGTGGAGGGCGAGCCGACCGTCCTGGACCTGACGCTCGGCAACTTCGCCGAGATCGGCCTGACCGAGGTCGCGGTCATCGTCGGCTACCGCAAGGAGGCCGTCTACGAGCGCAAGGCGGCCCTGGAGCGGAAGTACGGCCTGAAGCTCACCCTCATCGACAACGACAAGGCCGAGGAGTGGAACAACGCCTACTCCCTGTGGTGCGGCCGGGACGCCCTCAAGGACGGCGTGATCCTCGCCAACGGCGACACCGTGCACCCGGTCTCGGTCGAGCGGACCCTCCTCGCGGCCCGCGGCGAGGGCAAGCGGATCATCCTCGCGCTGGACACCGTGAAGTCCCTCGCCGACGAGGAGATGAAGGTCGTCGTGGACCCCGAGAAGGGCGTCCAGAAGATCACCAAGCTGATGGACCCGGCCGAGGCCACCGGCGAGTACATCGGGGTCACCCTGATCGAGGGCGACGCCGCCCCCGACCTGGCCGACGCGCTGAAGACGGTTTTCGAGACCGACCCCCAGCAGTTCTACGAGCACGGCTACCAGGAGCTGGTGAACCGCGGCTTCAAGATCGACGTCGCGCCGATCGGCGATGTCCAGTGGGTCGAGATCGACAACCACGACGACCTCGCCCGGGGACGTGAGATCGCGTGCCAGTACTGACCCGGCTCATTCCCTCGCCGGTCGTCGTGGACATCCGCCCGGGTGCCCTCGACGACCTGGCGGGCGTCCTCGCCGACCAGCGCATCTCGCAGTCGGGCCGGCTCGCCGTCGCCGTCAGCGGCGGCTCCGGCGCACGGCTGCGCGAGCGCCTGGCGCCCTCGCTGCCCGGTGCCACCTGGTACGAGGTCGGCGGCGGCACGCTCGACGACGCGATCCGGCTGGCCGGCGCCATGAAGGCCGACCACTACGACGCGGTGGTCGGCCTCGGCGGCGGGAAGATCATCGACTGCGCCAAGTTCGCCGCGGCGCGGGTCGGCCTGCCACTGGTCGCGGTCCCGACGAACCTCGCGCACGACGGCCTGTGCTCGCCGGTCGCCACGCTCGACAACGACGCGGGCCGCGGTTCCTACGGCGTGCCCAACCCGATCGCGGTCGTCATCGACCTGGACATCATCCGTGAGGCGCCGGCGCGCTTCGTGCGGGCCGGCATCGGCGACGCGATCTCCAACATCAACGCCATCGCGGACTGGGAGCTGTCCCAGCGGGTCACCGGCGAGAAGGTCGACGGCCTGGCCGCCGCCATGGCCCGGCAGGCCGGCGAGGCCGTGCTCAGGCACCCCGGCGGCATCGGGGACAACGACTTCCTCCAGGTGCTCGCCGAGGCGCTGGTCCTCACCGGCATCGCGATGTCGATCTCGGGCGACTCACGGCCCGCCTCGGGCTCCTGCCACGAGATCAACCACGCCTTCGACCTGCTCTTCCCCAAGCGCGCCGCCAGCCACGGCGAGCAGTGCGGCCTCGGCGCGGCCTTCGCGATGCACCTGCGCGGAGCGCACGAGGACGCGGCCTACATGGCCGAGGTGCTGCGCCGGCACGGGCTTCCGGTGCTGCCCGAGGAGATCGGCTTCAGCGTGGACGAGTTCGTCCGCGCCGTGGAGTACGCCCCGAAGACCAGGCCCGGCCGGTACACGATCCTCGAACACCTCGACCTCAAGCCGAACCAGATCAAGGACACCTACGCCGACTATGTCAAGGCCATCGGTAGCTGAACTCCGGCCGGTCGTCCACCCCGCCGGGGTGAAGGACCGGCGCAGCGGTGAGCACTGGGGGGGACGCCTCTACATGCGTGAGGTGTCCCTGCGCGTCGACCGCTACCTGGTGAACACCAAGGTCACGCCCAACCAGCTCACGTACCTGATGACCGTCTGCGGTGTGCTCGCGGCCCCGGCCCTGCTGGTGCCCGGGATCCCGGGCGCCGTCCTCGGGGTGGTCGCCACCCAGCTGTACCTGCTGCTGGACTGCGTCGACGGCGAGGTCGCGCGCTGGAAGAAGCAGTACTCGCTGAACGGGGTCTACCTGGACCGCGTCGGCGCCTACCTCACCGACGCGGCCGTCCTGGTCGGGCTCGGCCTGCGCGCCGCCGACCTGTGGGGCGGCGGCCGCATCGACTGGCTGTGGGCCTTCCTGGGCACCCTCGCCGCGCTCGGCGCCATCCTGATCAAGGCCGAGACCGACCTGGTCGGCGTCGCCCGCCACCAGGCCGGCAAGCCGCCGGTGCAGGAGTCGGCCGCCGAGCCGCGGTCCTCGGGCGTGGCGCTGGCCCGCCGGGCCGCCGCGGCCCTGAAGTTCCACCGGCTGATCCTCGGGATCGAGGCGTCGCTGCTGATCCTGGTCCTCGCGATCGCGGACCAGATCCACGGCGACCTGTTCTTCACCCGGCTCGGCACCGCCGTCCTCGCCGGCATCGCCATGCTGCAGACGCTGCTGCACCTGGTGTCCATCCTCGCCTCCAGCAGGCTGAGGTGAGCGGCATGCGGGTCGGCGCGGTCATCATCACCATGGGCAACCGGCCCGAGGAGCTGCGTGCCCTCCTCGACTCCGTCGCCAAGCAGGACGGCGACCGGGTCGAGGTGGTCGTGGTCGGCAACGGCTCGCCCGTCCCGGACGTCCCCGAGGGCGTGCGGACCGTCGAGCTGCCCGAGAACCTGGGCATCCCCGGCGGCCGCAACGTCGGCATAGCGGCCTTCGGTCCCAGCGGTCGCGATGTCGACATATTGATGTTCCTCGACGACGACGGCCTCCTCGCCCGCCACGACACCGCCGAGCTGTGCCGGCAGGCGTTCGAGGCCGACCCCGAGCTCGGCATCATCAGCTTCCGCATCGCCGACCCCGAGACCGGCGAGACCCAGCGGCGCCACGTGCCCCGGCTGCGCGCCTCCGACCCGATGCGCTCCTCCCGGGTCACCACCTTCCTCGGCGGCGCCAACGCCGTGCGCACCCGCGTCTTCGCCGACGCCGGTGTCCTGCCGGACGAGTTCTTCTACGCCCACGAGGAGACCGACCTCGCGTGGCGGGCCCTCGACGCGGGCTGGATGATCGACTACCGGTCCGACATGGTGCTGTACCACCCGACGACCGCGCCCTCGCGGCACGCGGTGTACCACCGCATGGTCGCCCGCAACCGGGTCTGGCTGGCCCGCCGCAACCTCCCCGCCCCACTGGTCCCCGTCTACCTCGGGGTCTGGCTGCTGCTCACCCTGCTGCGCCGGCCCTCCGGAGCGGCCCTGAGGGCCTGGTTCGGCGGCTTCCGGGAGGGCTGGTCCAGCCCGTGCGGTCCCCGCCGTCCCATGCGGTGGCGTACGGTGTGGCGGCTGACCCGACTGGGCCGGCCCCCGGTCATCTGACAAGCTCGACCGTGCGGGGCGGCGCGCCACCGCGCCCCCCGGGGGGACGGATCCGCCGGCGCAGACGGGGCACCCGCACACGCGAACACGCACACTCGAACTCGACCCTTCGAACTCGACACACCAGCAGACGAAAGCTTCCACCTGTGAGTGAGACAACGCACGACGGCGGTGTCGCGGTGACCGCGGCCCCGTCGCCCGACGAGGGACTGACGGCGGCGCAGCTCGCCGACAAGTATGGGCTCGCCGTGAGCGGTGCCCGGCCCACCCTCGTCGAGTACGTCCGTCAGCTGTGGGGGCGGCGCCACTTCATCCTCGCCTTCTCCCAGGCGAAGCTGACCGCGCAGTACAGCCAGGCCAAGCTCGGCCAGCTGTGGCAGGTGGCGACCCCGCTGCTGAACGCGGCGGTCTACTACTTCATCTTCGGCGTCATCCTGCACGCCAGCCGCGGCATGTCCAAGGACGTGTACATCCCGTTCCTGGTCACCGGCGTGTTCGTCTTCACGTTCACGCAGAGTTCGGTCATGTCGGGCGTCCGCGCGATCGCCGGCAACCTGGGCCTGGTGCGCGCCCTGCACTTCCCGCGCGCCTCGCTGCCGGTCTCCTTCTCGCTGCAGCAGCTCCAGCAGCTGCTCTTCTCGATGATCGTGATGTTCATCGTGGCGATCGGCTTCGGCAGCTACCCGGGCCTGTCCTGGCTGCTCATCGTCCCGGTGCTGTGCCTGCAGTTCCTGTTCAACACCGGTCTGGCGCTGATCGTGGCCCGCATGGGCGCCAAGACGCCCGACCTCGCCCAGCTCATGCCGTTCGTGCTGCGCACCTGGATGTACGCCTCGGGAGTCATGTTCTCCATCAGCAAGATGATGGAGGGCCGCCCGGAGTGGGTGGTCCGGCTGCTCCAGGTCAACCCGGCGGCCGTCTACATGGACCTGATGCGGTTCGCGCTGATCGACGGGTACGGCGCCGGCAACCTGCCGCCGCACGTGTGGGGCATCGCCCTGTTCTGGGCCGTGGTCGTCTTCGCCGGCGGCTTCGTGTACTTCTGGAAGGCGGAGGAGAGGTACGGCCGTGGCTGAGCAGAACACCGGGGACCGGCGTCCCACCGTCATCGCGGACGAGCTGCACATCGTCTACCGCGTCAACGGCGCGAAGACCGGCAAGGGCAGCGCCACCGCGGCCCTCAGCCGCATCCTCAAGCGCGGCGAGGAGCGGGGCGTGCGCAAGGTGCACGCCGTGCGCGGGGTGTCCTTCGTCGCCTACCGCGGCGAGGCCATCGGCCTGATCGGCTCCAACGGCTCGGGCAAGTCCACCCTGCTGCGGGCCATCGCCGGGCTGCTGCCCGCCGAGAAGGGCAAGGTCTACACCGACGGCCAGCCCTCGCTGCTCGGCGTCAACGCCGCCCTGATGAACGACCTGACCGGCGAGCGCAACGTCATCCTCGGTGGCCTCGCCATGGGCATGTCCCGGGAGCAGGTCAAGGAGCGCTACCAGGACATCGTCGACTTCTCGGGGATCAACGAGAAGGGCGACTTCATCACCCTGCCGATGCGCACGTACTCCTCCGGCATGGCGGCGCGGCTGCGGTTCTCCATCGCGGCCGCCAAGGACCACGACGTCCTCATGATCGACGAGGCGCTGGCCACCGGCGACCGCAAGTTCCAGAAGCGTTCCGAGGAACGCATCCGGGAACTGCGCAAGGATGCCGGCACGGTGTTTCTGGTAAGCCACAACAACAAGTCCATCCGGGACACCTGCAACCGGGTCCTGTGGCTGGAGCGCGGTGAGCTGCGCATGGACGGCCCGACCGACGAGGTCCTGAAGGAATACGAGAAGTTCACGGGCAAGTAGCCCGATTTCGGCCAGGGCCCCGCCGGCAACCGTCCGGCGGGGCCCTGCGTCTGCAAAGGAAGCGTCAACTCCTTTGCGGCTTAGGAATCTTGACGCCAATCGGTGTGTTGTTGTGATGTGCAGGACACCCCGACGGACCACGCCGCGTTGTACAACGTAAGCTGTACCGGTGCCGGAAAGCGGCAAGTGGGGCGATAATGCGCGGCATCGCGCGCCGGGCCGTCCCGTGGACGGCCGGATGGCGTGTCCGAAATAGTGTGTATTGGGTCGGCAGTGTAGAACGGGAGATGTGACGGCAATGGCTACGGAAACTCCCCAGTTCAGCGGAGTGTGTGCCGTCCCCGCCCCGGGCAGCGCGCGGTGACGGTGAGCGACACGGCGCACGGACTGGAGCGCGCCACCCTGGACAAGGCCGCGAGCGAGAACTTCCCCGTGGCCCCCTTCTTCCTGCCCCGGGCCTGGCGCGACGACCTCATGGCCGTCTACGGCTTCGCCCGCCTCGTCGACGACATCGGCGACGGCGACCTGGCCCCCGGCGGCGCCGACGCGCGCGTGCTCGGCGTTTCGGCCACGGACGCCGAGGACCGCCTGGTCCTGCTCGACGCCTTCGAGGCGGACCTGCGGCGGGTCTTCGACGGCACCCCGCGCCACCCGCTGCTGCGCCGCCTGCAGCCCACGGTCCGCCGCCGCCGGCTCACCCCCGAGCCCTTCCTCGGCCTGATCGCCGCCAACCGCCAGGACCAGCTCGTCGCCCGGTACGAGACCTACAACGACCTCCTCGCCTACTGCGAACTGTCGGCCAACCCCGTCGGCCGCCTCGTCCTCGCCGTCACCGGCACCTCCACCCCGGAACGGGTCCGGCGGTCCGACGCGATCTGCACGGCACTGCAGATCGTGGAACACCTCCAGGACGTCGCCGAGGACCTCGGCCGCGACCGGATCTACCTGCCCGCCGCCGACATGAAGCGCTTTCACGTGCAGGAAGCGGATCTCTCCGGGAAAACCGCGGGCGCATCGGTGCGCGCCCTGGTTGCATACGAGGCGCAACGCGCCCGCGATCTGCTGAATGAAGGCGCCCCCCTGGTGGGTAGCGTCCACGGCAGGTTGAAGCTGCTGCTCGCGGGATTCGTGGCGGGGGGAAGGGCGGCGATCGGGGCGATCGCCGCCGCCGAATACGACGTACTTCCCGGCCCGCCCAAGCCCGGCAAGGTCCAGTTGCTGCGCGAGGTGGGCGTGACCCTGCGAGGAGAGAGGTGATCCGGACCGTGGAGTCTGAGCAGGTCTCGGCACCGGTACTCGCCGCCTACAGCTACTGCGAGGCCGTCACCGGACAGCAGGCCCGCAACTTCGCCTACGGCATCCGGCTGCTGCCGACGCCCAAGCGCCGCGCCATGTCGGCGCTGTACGCGCTTTCCCGGCGCGTCGACGACATCGGCGACGGAGAGCTGCCGGGCGAGGCCAAGGTGGCCCGTCTCGAGGACACCAGGGCGCTGCTCGCCCGGGTCCGCGAGGGCGCCGTAGAGGAGGACGACACCGACCCGGTGGCCGTCGCCCTCGCCCACGCCTCGTGCGCCTTCCCGATCCCGCTCGGCGGCCTGGACGAGCTGATCGACGGCGTGCAGATGGACGTGCGCGGGGAGACCTACGAGACCTGGGACGACCTCAAGGTCTACTGCCGCTGCGTGGCCGGCGCCATCGGCCGGCTCTCGCTCGGCGTGTTCGGCACCGAACCGGGGGCGCGCGGCGCCGAGCGCGCGCCCGAGTACGCCGACACGCTCGGGCTCGCGCTGCAGCTCACCAACATCCTCAGGGACGTCCGCGAGGACGCCCAGGGCGGCCGCACCTACCTGCCCGCCGACGACCTGGCCAAGTTCGGCTGCTCGGCCGGGTTCGACGGGCCGACGCCTCCCGAGGGCTCCGACTTCGCGGGCCTCGTGCACTTCGAGGTGCGACGGGCCCGCGCCCTGTTCGCCGAGGGCTACCGGCTGCTGCCCATGCTCGACCGGCGCAGCGGCGCCTGCGTGGCGGCCATGGCCGGCATCTACCGCAGGCTCCTCGACCGCATCGAGCGCGACCCGGAGGCCGTGCTGCGCGGCCGGGTCTCGCTGCCCGGCCGGGAGAAGGCCTACGTCGCCGTACGCGGACTGTCCGGACTCGACACCCGGCACGTTTCCCGGCGCACCGTCAGGAGGCGCGCCTGATGGGTTCTGCGGGGCTGGTGCCTGCCGGGGCGCCGGCCGGATCCGGCGGGCGGACGCGGCGGGCAACCCTCCGCTGCGGCGTGGCGTCCCTGACTGCGACGGCCGACCGTGCACCGTTCATCCAGCACGCTCGGCACGCAGGGAAGGACGCACGATGAGCGAGGGCTCACGCCACACGCAGGCGCAGGCCGGCACCCCGGCACCCGCGGGGCGCAGTGCCGTCGTCGTCGGCGGCGGTCTCGCCGGGGTCACCGCGGCGCTCGCGCTCGCCGACGCGGGTCTCCGGGTCACCCTGCTCGAGGGCCGGCCGAGGCTGGGCGGCCTCGCCTTCTCCTTCCGCCGCGGCGAACTGACCGTCGACAACGGCCAGCACGTCTACCTGCGTTGCTGCTCCGCCTACCGCTGGTTCCTCGACCGGATCGACGGCGCGGCGCTGGCACCGCTGCAGAACCGCCTTGACGTGCCCGTCGTCGACGTCGCCAAGCCCGAGGGGCGGCGGCTCGGCAGACTGCGGCGCGACCGGCTGCCGGTTCCGCTCCACCTGGGGCGCAGCCTGGCCGCCTATCCGCACCTCTCGCTCGCCGAGCGCGCCGCGGTCGGCCGCGCCGCGCTCGCGCTCAAGGCGCTGGACCCGGCCGATCCGGCCCTGGACGCGCAGGACTTCGGCGGGTGGCTGACCGCGCACGGCCAGTCCGCGCGCGCCGTCGAGGCCCTGTGGGACCTGGTCGGGGTCGCCACCCTCAACGCGGTCGCGGGCGACGCCTCACTGGGACTCGCCGCGATGGTGTTCAAGACCGGTCTGCTGTCCGACCCGGGCGCGGCCGACATCGGCTGGGCCCACGTCCCGCTGGGCGAACTGCACGACCGTCTGGCCCGCAAGGCGCTCGACTCCGCGGGTGTCCGTACCGAGCTCCGTTCACGCGTCACCTCCGTCCTCTCCAACGGGAACGGGACCTGGAGCGTTCAGGTTCCCGGCGAAACGTTGCACGCCGACACGGTCGTGCTCGCCGTACCCCAGCGCGAGACGCACGACCTGCTGCCGCCCGGAGCCCTGGACGCCCCCGAGCGGCTGCTGGACATCGGCACCGCGCCGATCCTCAACCTGCACGTCGTCTACGACCGCAAGGTGCTCGCCAGGCCCTTCTTCGCCGCCCTCGGCACCCCCGTGCAGTGGGTCTTCGACCGGACCGACGCGTCCGGCCTCGGCGCGGGGCAGTACCTGGCGCTGTCCCAGTCGGCCGCGCAGGACGACATCGACGCCCCGGTCGCCGCGCTCCGCGAGCGCTACCTGCCCGAGTTGGAACGGCTGATCCCGGGCGCCCGCGACGCGGTGGTGCGGGACTTCTTCGTGACCCGGGAGCGTACGGCCACGTTCGCCCCCACCCCAGGCGTCGGGCGGCTGCGGCCCGGCGCCCGCACCAAGGCCCCCGGCCTGTACCTGGCCGGAGCGTGGACCGCCACCGGGTGGCCCGCGACCATGGAAAGTGCGGTCCGCAGTGGAGTGAGCGCGGCCGACGCCGCGCTGAGCGCCCTGGGCCGGCCCCGTCCGAGCCGTCTCTTCGCGTTCGAGGAGGCGGCCTGATGCCTCATCAGAGCACGGCAGGCCCCCGCACCCCCGGTACCGCAACAAGAGGAGAGACTGTGCCCACTGTGCCCCCGGCCTCGACACCCGCTCGGAGGACCGCGGTGGACGTGACCGCGCTCCTGGAGCGTGGACGGACCCTGGCCACCCCGGTCCTGCGTGCGGCCGTCGACCGCCTGGCGCCTCCGATGGACACCGTCGCCGCCTACCACTTCGGCTGGATCGACGCCGCCGGCAACCCCGCCGACGGCGACGGCGGCAAGGCCGTGCGGCCGGCCCTCGCCGTCCTCTCCGCCGAGGTCACCGGCGCCGCCCCCGAGGTGGGCGTCCCGGGGGCCGTCGCGGTCGAGCTCGTCCACAACTTCTCGCTGCTGCACGACGACCTGATGGACGGTGACGAGCAGCGCCGGCACCGCGACACGGTCTGGAAGGTGCACGGTCCCGCCCAGGCCATCCTGGTCGGCGACGCCCTGTTCGCCCTGGCCAACGAGGTGCTGCTGGAACTCGGCACCGTCGAGGCCGGCCGGGCCACCCGCCGGCTGACCACCGCCACCCGCGCCCTGATCGACGGTCAGGCGCAGGACATCTCCTACGAGCACCGCGACCGGGTCAGCGTCGAGGAGTGCCTGGAGATGGAGGGCAACAAGACCGGCGCCCTGCTCGCCGCCTCCAGCTCCATCGGCGCGGTCCTCGGCGGCGCCGACGACCGCACCGCCGACACCCTGGAGAGGTACGGCTACCACCTCGGCCTCGCCTTCCAGGCCGTCGACGACCTCCTCGGCATCTGGGGCGACCCCGGGGCCACCGGCAAGCAGACCTGGAGCGACCTGCGCCAGCGCAAGAAGTCCCTGCCGGTGGTGGCCGCGCTCGCGGCGGGCGGCTCCGCCTCCGAGCGGCTCGGCGAGATCCTCGCCGCCGACGCCAAGAGCAGCGACTTCGAGAACTTCTCCGAGGAGGAGTTCGCGGCCCGCGCCGCCCTCATCGAGGAGGCGGGCGGCCGGGAGTGGACGGCCCAGGAGGCACGCCGTCAGCACACCATCGCCGTCGAGGCGCTCGACGCGGTGGACATGCCCGACCCGGTGCGGGCCGCCTTCACGGCGCTCGCCGACTTCGTCGTCGTACGAAAGAGATGATCCTTATCGGTCGAACAGTCCTCGCATAGTCGCCGGCCGGTGTCGAGGGACGACGGACACCGGCCGACGGCGGACCCACAGCAGCACGACTCGCACGACTGCACGAAGGGGAAGCCATGACAGCGACGACCGACGGAAGTACCGGGGCGACCCTGCCGCCCCGAGCTGCCGCGGCCAGCCACACCGACCTCACCACCCCCGCGGCGGCCGGGGTACAAGAAGCCGCCGAACACGCCGCGAGGCGCGCCACCGACTTCCTCCTGGCGCGCCAGGACGCGCAGGGCTGGTGGAAGGGCGACCTCGAGACGAACGTCACGATGGACGCCGAGGACCTGCTGCTCCGTCAGTTCCTGGGTATCCAGGACGAGGCGACGACACAGGCCGCCGCCAAGTTCATCCGGGGCGAGCAGCGCGAGGACGGCACCTGGGCCACCTTCTACGGCGGCCCCGGCGAACTGTCCACCACCGTCGAGGCGTACGTCGCCCTCCGCCTGGCCGGCGACGCGCCCGACGCCCCGCACATGGCGAAGGCCTCCGCCTGGGTCCGCGAGCGCGGCGGCATCGCCTCCGCCCGGGTCTTCACCCGGATCTGGCTCGCCCTGTTCGGCTGGTGGAAGTGGGAGGACCTGCCCGAACTCCCGCCGGAGCTGATCTGGTTCCCGACCTGGATGCCGCTCAACATCTACGACTTCGGCTGCTGGGCCCGCCAGACCATCGTGCCGCTCACGATCGTCTCGGCCAAGCGCCCGGTGCGCCCGGCGCCCTTCCCGCTCGACGAGCTGCACACCGACCCGGCCGACCCCAACCCGCACCGGCCGCTCGCCCCGGTGGCCAGCTGGGACGGCGCGTTCCAGCGGCTGGACAAGGCGCTGCACCAGCTCCGCAAGGTCGTCCCGCGCCGGCTGCGCCGGGCCGCGATGAACTCCGCCGCCCGCTGGATCGTCGAGCGGCAGGAGAACGACGGCTGCTGGGGCGGCATCCAGCCCCCGGCCGTGTACTCGGTCATCGCCCTGTACCTGCTCGGCTACGACCTCCAGCATCCGGTGATGCGCGAGGGCCTGGCGTCGCTGGACCGTTTCGCCGTGTGGCGCGAGGACGGGGCCCGGATGATCGAGGCCTGCCAGTCCCCGGTCTGGGACACCTGCCTGGCCACCATCGCCCTGGTCGACGCCGGTCTGCCCGTCGACCATCCGCAACTGGTCAGAGCGGCCGACTGGATGCTCGGCGAGGAGATCGTCCGGCCCGGCGACTGGGCCGTGAAGCGGCCCCAACTGCCGCCCGGCGGCTGGGCGTTCGAGTTCCACAACGACAACTACCCGGACATCGACGACACCGCCGAGGTCGCGCTCGCGCTGCGCCGGGTCCGCCACCACGACCCCGAGCGCGTGGACCGGGCCATCGGGCGGGCCGTGCGCTGGAACCTCGGGATGCAGTCCCGCAACGGGGCCTGGGGCGCCTTCGACGCCGACAACACCAGCCCGTTCCCGAACCGGCTGCCGTTCTGCGACTTCGGCGAGGTCATCGACCCGCCGTCCGCCGACGTCACCGCGCACGTGGTGGAGATGCTCGCCGCCGAGGGCCTCACCCACGACCCGCGCACCCGGCGCGGCATCGAGTGGCTGCTGGCCGAACAGGAGCCGGACGGCTCGTGGTTCGGTCGCTGGGGGGTCAACTACCTCTACGGCACCGGCTCGGTGGTGCCCGCCCTCACCGCGGCCGGACTGCCCGCCTCCCACCCGGCGATCCGGCGGGCGGTGACCTGGCTGGAGAGTGTCCAGAACGACGACGGCGGCTGGGGCGAGGACCTGCGCTCCTACAAGTACGTCAAGGAGTGGAGCGGCCGCGGCGCCTCCACCGCCTCCCAGACCGGCTGGGCGCTGATGGCGCTGCTGGCGGCGGGGGAGCGGGACTCCAAGGCCGTCGAGCGCGGCGTGCGGTGGCTGGCTCAGACCCAGCGCGAGGACGGCACCTGGGACGAGCCGTACTTCACCGGCACCGGCTTCCCCTGGGACTTCTCCATCAACTACCACCTCTACCGGCAGGTGTTCCCGCTCACCGCGCTCGGCCGGTACCTGCACGGCGACCCCTTCGACCGGCCACCGCTCGCCACGGCCAGGAAGCACCTGCCCGAGGTGCGGCAGCCGGTGACCGAGGCCGCGACGTCCCGCTCCGAGGCCAAGGGGAGCTGAATGAACGTCCCGCCCGCCCCTGCCCCGCTGCTGATCGCCTGCGCGCTCGGCATCGAGCACCTCGCCCTGCGCACCGGTGACCGCGGCGGGGCGGGCGGGCCGGTCACCTTCCTCCGCACGGGCATGGGCCCGAGGGCGGCGGAACGCTCCGTCACCGGACGGCTGGCCGGGTCCGCGCTCACCGGGGCCGCCGTGGTGGCCACCGGCTTCTGCGCCGGCCTCGCCCCGGGCATGCACCCCGGCGACCTGGTCGTCGCCGAGGAGACCCGGGACCCGCGCGGGACCGTCCCGTGCGTAGGTACCGATCTGCTGGTGAAGGAACTCGCGCGCCTGCTGCCCGGGCGCACGGTCCACACCGGCCCGCTCACCGGCTCCGATCACGTGGTCCGTGGTCCGGAGCGGTCCGACCTGCTGGCGACCGGCGCGATCGCGGTCGACATGGAGTCGGCGGCCACGCTGCTGAGCGCCGTCCGCACGGGCGAACGCCCGGTCGCGGCCGTCCGGGTGGTCGTGGACGCTCCGGAACACGAACTCGTCCGGATCGGCACGGTGCGCGGGGGAATCACCGCTTTCCGCGTTCTCCGTTCCATCCTTCCCGCATTTTTCGAATGGCACCGTTCTCAGCCGCTCCCCCGGAGGTGAGCCAGATGGCCATGCCGTTGCGTCAGTCCATCAAGGTCGCTACGTACCTGGCGGAACAGAAGATCCGCAGGCGCGACAAGTTCCCGCTCATCGTCGAGCTGGAACCGCTCTTCGCCTGCAACCTGAAGTGCGAGGGCTGCGGCAAGATCCAGCATCCGGCCGGGGTGCTCAAGCAGCGCATGCCGGTGGCCCAGGCCGTGGGCGCGGTGCTGGAGTCCGGCGCCCCGATGGTGTCCATCGCCGGTGGAGAACCGTTGATGCACCCGCAGATCGACGAGATCGTGCGGCAGCTGGTGGCCCGCAAGAAGTACGTCTTCCTGTGCACCAACGCCCTGCTGATGCGCAAGAAGATGGACAAGTTCAAGCCGTCGCCCTACTTCGCCTTCGCGGTGCACATCGACGGGCTGCGTGAGCGGCACGACGAGTCCGTCGCGAAGGAGGGCGTGTTCGACGAGGCGGTGGAGGCCATCAAGGAGGCCAAGCGGCGCGGCTTCCGGGTGACCACCAACTCGACCTTCTTCAACACCGACACCCCCCAGACCATCATCGAGGTGCTCAACTTCCTCAACGACGACCTCCAGGTCGACGAGATGATGATCTCGCCCGCCTACGCCTACGAGAAGGCACCCGACCAGGAGCACTTCCTCGGCGTCGAGCAGACCCGCGAGCTGTTCCGGAAGGCCTTCGCGGGCGGCAACCGCCGCAAGTGGCGGCTCAACCACTCACCGCTCTTCCTGGACTTCCTCGAGGGCAAGGTCGACTTCCCGTGCACGGCGTGGGCGATCCCGAACTACTCGCTCTTCGGCTGGCAGCGACCCTGCTACCTGATGAGCGACGGGTACGTGCCGACGTACCGCGAACTCATCGAGGACACCGACTGGGACAAGTACGGCCGGGGCAAGGACCCGCGCTGCGCCAACTGCATGGCGCACTGCGGCTACGAGCCCACGGCCGTGCTCGCCACCATGGGCTCCCTGAAGGAGTCGCTGCGGGCCATGCGCGAGACCGTCTCCGGGAACCGGGAGTGACGTCGTGACCGCCGTCTCCCTGGGCGTTCCCGAGGTACCGGCCCGGCCGGTCGCACCGCGGCGCACGTCGCGGCGGATCCAGGTCGGGCCGGTGGCGGTCGGGGGCGGGGCCCCGGTGTCGGTGCAGTCGATGACGACGACGCGCACGTCGGACATCGGCGCCACGCTCCAGCAGATCGCCGAACTCACCGCGTCCGGCTGCCAGATCGTCCGCGTCGCCTGCCCCACCCAGGACGACGCGGACGCCCTGGCGACCATCGCCCGCAAGTCGCGGATCCCGGTGATCGCGGACATCCACTTCCAGCCCAAGTACGTGTTCGCGGCCATCGAGGCGGGCTGTGCGGCGGTCCGGGTGAACCCGGGCAACATCAAGAAGTTCGACGATCAGGTCAAGGAGATCGCGCGGGCCGCGAAGGACCACGCGACGCCGGTCCGGATCGGGGTCAACGCCGGCTCCCTGGACCGCCGTCTGCTCCAGAAGTACGGCAGGGCGACCCCCGAGGCGCTGGTGGAGTCGGCCCTGTGGGAGGCGTCCCTCTTCGA
The DNA here is from genome assembly GCF_036815105.1 of Streptomyces sp. IBSBF 3136. Taxonomy (NCBI): domain Bacteria; kingdom Bacillati; phylum Actinomycetota; class Actinomycetes; order Kitasatosporales; family Streptomycetaceae; genus Streptomyces; species Streptomyces sp. IBSBF 3136. The sequence continues at coordinate 15,798 of NZ_JAJSZC010000021.1, read as the reverse complement.
GGAGCACGACTTCCGCGACATCAAGATCTCCGTCAAGCACAACGACCCGGTGGTGATGATCGAGGCGTACCGCCAACTCGCGGCGCGGTGCGACTACCCGCTGCACCTCGGGGTGACCGAGGCCGGTCCGGCCTTCCAGGGCACGATCAAGTCGGCGGTGGCCTTCGGAGCGCTGCTGAGCGAGGGCATCGGGGACACCATCCGGGTGTCGCTGTCGGCCCCGCCCGCCGAGGAGATCAAGGTCGGCATCCAGATCCTGGAGTCGCTGAACCTCAGGCAGCGCGGCCTGGAGATCGTCTCCTGCCCGTCCTGCGGCCGCGCCCAGGTCGACGTCTACAAGCTGGCCGAGGAGGTCACCGCCGGCCTCACCGGCATGGACGTGCCGCTGCGTGTGGCGGTCATGGGCTGTGTGGTGAACGGTCCGGGGGAGGCCCGGGAGGCCGATCTCGGCGTGGCCTCGGGCAACGGCAAGGGCCAGATCTTCGTCAAGGGCGAGGTCATCAAGACGGTCCCCGAGTCCAGGATCGTGGAGACCCTCATCGAGGAGGCCGTGAAGCTCGCCGAGCAGACGAAGTGAGTTGAGGTCAAGGCACGGTACGGACCGAGAGGGGGCCCAGCGTGACGATTCTGGAGACCATCCGGGGACCACGCGACCTGAAGGCGCTGTCCGAGGCGGAACTCGGTGAACTGTCGGGAGAGATACGTGAGTTCCTGGTGCACGCGGTGTCGAGAACCGGCGGCCACCTGGGGCCCAACCTGGGCGTGGTGGAACTCACCGTCGCGCTCCACCGGGTCTTCGAGTCGCCGGCCGACCGCATCCTGTGGGACACCGGCCACCAGAGCTATGTGCACAAGCTGCTGACCGGACGTCAGGACTTCTCCAAGCTGCGCGGCAAGGGTGGCCTGTCCGGCTATCCCTCGCGCGAGGAGTCCGAGCACGACGTCATCGAGAACTCCCACGCCTCCACCGCGCTGGGCTGGGCCGACGGCCTGGCCAAGGCCAACCAGGTGCGGGGGGAGCAGGGCCATGTCGTCGCGGTCATCGGCGACGGCGCACTGACCGGCGGCATGGCCTGGGAGGCACTGAACAACATCGCGGCCGCCAAGGACCGGCCGCTGATCATCGTCGTCAACGACAACGAGCGGTCGTACGCCCCGACCATCGGCGGCCTCGCCAGCCACCTGGCGACCCTGCGCACCACCGACGGCTACGAGAAGGTCCTCGCCTGGGGCAAGGACGTGCTGCTGCGCACGCCGGTGGTCGGCCACACCGTGTACGAGTCCCTGCACGGCGCCAAGAAGGGCTTCAAGGACGCCTTCGCCCCGCAGGGCATGTTCGAGGACCTGGGCCTGAAGTACGTGGGCCCGATCGACGGCCACGACATCGGTGAGGTCGAGGCGGCGCTGCGCCGGGCGAAGCGCTTCCACGGGCCCGTCCTGGTCCACTGCCTCACGGAGAAGGGCCGCGGCTACGAACCCGCCCTCGCCCACGAGGAGGACCACTTCCACACCGTCGGCGTGATGGACCCGCTGACCTGCGCCCCGCTCATGCCGTCCGCCGGGCCCTCCTGGACCTCGGTGTTCGGCGACGAGATCGTCCGGATCGGGGAGGAACGGGAGGACGTCGTGGCGATCACGGCGGCCATGCTGCACCCTGTCGGCCTCGGCCGGTTCGCCGAGCGCTTCCCCGACCGGGTGTGGGACGTGGGCATCGCCGAGCAGCACGCGGCCGTCTCCGCGGCCGGCCTCGCCACCGGCGGGCTGCACCCGGTCGTGGCCGTCTACGCCACCTTCCTCAACCGCGCCTTCGACCAGTTGCTGATGGACGTGGCCCTGCACCGGTGCGGGGTGACGTTCGTGCTGGACCGGGCCGGCGTCACCGGGGTCGACGGGGCGTCCCACAACGGCATGTGGGACATGTCCGTGCTGCAGGTCGTACCGGGCCTGAGGATCGCCGCCCCACGCGACGCCGAGCAGTTGCGCGCCCAGTTGCGCGAGGCCGTCGCCGTGGACGACGCGCCCACCCTGGTGCGTTTCCCGAAGGAGTCCGTCGGACCGGAGATCCCGGCGGTCGACCGCGTCGGCGGCATGGACGTGCTGCACCGGGCCGCGCGCCCCGAGGTGCTGCTGGTGGCCGTCGGGGTGATGGCCCCGGTGTGCCTCCAGGCCGCCGAGCTGCTCCAGGCCCGGGGCATCGGGTGCACGGTGGTCGACCCGCGGTGGGTCAAGCCCGTGGACCCGGCGCTGCCGGGCCTGGCCGCCGGACACCGTCTGGTGGCCGTCGTCGAGGACAACAGCCGTGCCGCCGGGGTCGGTTCGGCCGTGGCGCTCGCCCTCGGGGACGCCGACGTGGACGTGCCGGTACGGCGGTTCGGCATCCCGGAGCAGTTCCTCGCGCACGCCAAGCGCGGCGAGGTGCTGGCCGACATCGGCCTCACGCCCGTCGAGGTCGCCGGCCGGATCGGCGCGAGCCTGGCCGTCAGGGACATGGGGGGCACAGTCAAGGAGAAAGCTGAATGACCACCGAGTTCGATCTCGGCGCCCTCCTCGCCGAGCGCGGGGCCGAGCGCTACGAGCTGCACGCGAAGTACCTGAACCCGCAGCTCCCGCGCATGCTGCACACCATCGGCTTCGACAAGGTCTACGAACGCGCCGAAGGCGCCCACTTCTTCGACGCGGACGGCAACGACTTCCTGGACATGCTGGCCGGGTTCGGGGTGATGGGCCTCGGCCGGCACCACCCGGTCGTCCGCAAGGCGCTGCACGACGTCCTCGACGCGGGCCTCGCCGACCTCACCCGCTTCGACTGCCAGCCGCTGCCCGGACTGCTCGCCGAGCGGCTGCTCGCGCACAGCCCGCACCTGGACCGGGTGTTCTTCGGCAACAGCGGCACCGAGGCGGTCGAGACGGCCCTGAAGTTCGCCCGCTACGCCACCGGGAGGCCGCGGATCCTCTACTGCGACCACGCCTTCCACGGCCTGACCACCGGCTCCCTGTCGGTCAACGGCGAGGACGGCTTCCGCGACGGCTTCGCCCCGCTGCTGCCCGACACCGCCGTACCCCTCGGCGATCTCGACGCCCTGGCGCGGGAACTGAGGAAGGGCGACGTCGCCGCGCTGATCGTGGAGCCGATCCAGGGCAAGGGCGTGCACGAGGCACCGCCCGGCTACCTGCGGGCCGCCCAGGACCTGCTGCACCGGCACAAGGCCCTGCTCATCGCCGACGAGGTGCAGACCGGCCTCGGCCGCACCGGCGACTTCTACGCCTACCAGCACGAGGACGGCGTCGAACCGGACCTGGTGTGCGTGGCGAAGGCGCTGTCCGGCGGCTACGTCCCGGTCGGCGCGACCCTCGGCAGGGACTGGATCTTCCGGAAGGTCTACTCGTCGATGGACCGGGTGCTGGTGCACTCGGCGAGCTTCGGGGCCAACGCCCAGGCGATGGCGGCCGGGCTCGCCGTGCTGTCGGTCATGGAGAACGAGCAGATCGTCGCCGGGGTGCGGCGCACGGGTGACCTGCTGAAGTCCCGGCTCAGCGCGCTGATCGACCGCTACGAGCTGCTCGCCGACGTGCGCGGTCGCGGCCTGATGATCGGCATCGAGTTCGGCAGGCCCTCGTCGCTGAAGCTGCGGGGGCGCTGGACCATGCTGCAGGCCGCGCGCAAGGGCCTGTTCGCCCAGATGGTCGTCGTACCGCTGCTGCAACGGCACCGGATCCTCACCCAGGTCTCCGGCGACCACCTGGAGGTGATCAAGCTCATCCCGCCGCTGGTCGTCGACGAGGCGGACGTGGACCGGTTCGTGACGGCCTTCACCGCGGTGATGGACGACGCGCACAGCGGCGGCGGCCTGATGTGGGACTTCGGCAAGACCCTGATCAAACAGGCGGTGGCCAACCGCTGACGTGCGGGTCCGGGGCTTTTGCCTCTGAGGCAATAAATTTGCCGCAGAGGCAAAAGTCCGGCTCAATGGAGACATGAACGCTCCCGAGCCGGGGCCCGGGGACGAGCTGCCCGCCGTCGCCCCACAGCTCCGCGCCCTGCGCAGGCGCGCCGGCCTCACCCTGGAGGCCGCCGCCCGGTCCGCCGGGCTCTCGCCCGCCCATCTGTCCCGCCTGGAGACGGGGCAGCGCCAGCCCTCGCTGCCGATGCTGCTCGCGCTCGCCCGTACCTACGGTACGACCGTCTCGGAGCTGCTCGGCGAGACGGTCGCCGAACGCGACTCGATCGTACGCGCCGCCGACATGGAACCGACCCACGCGGGCGGCTGGACCTACTTCCAGGCCGGGTCGTCCAGGCGCGGCATGCAGGCGCTGCGGGTCCGGGTGCCGTACGGCACCCAGGGCGACATCGTGCGCGTCCATCCCGGCGAGGAGTGGCTCCACGTCCTCAAGGGGCGGCTCAGGCTGCGGCTGGGTGACACCGCGCATCTGCTCGCGCCCGGTGACAGCGCGCACTTCGACTCGCTCACCCCGCACCGGCTCGCCGCCGAGGACCACGACGGCGTGGAGCTGCTGTTCGTCCACACCCTGCTGCAGAGCCCCACGGCCACGCTGTGCCTGGGCCACCCGACTGGAGAGTTGCCATGAGCGACTTCGAGGAGAAGTTCCCCCGCTCGCTGTGGATCCGGCTGATCATCTACATCGCCGTCGGCCACCTCTTCGCCGCGTTCCTCTACCTGCTGTTCGCGATCGGCGCCAAGAGCTGAGCGGCGTCAGTCCACGAGCCGCTCGCGCAGCCGCTCCCGGGCCCCGGGGGTGAGCCGCAGCCCCTGCTCGAAGTAGGTGTCGAGGTCGCCCCAGGTCTCCTCGATGCTCTCGAAGGCCGCCGACAGGTACTCGGCGCGCGCGTCGAAGAGAGGGCTGAGCAGCTCCATGACCTCGGGCGTGTACGCGGTGTCCGGGTTGCCGGCGCGGCGCACCTTGTAGCGGCGGTGCTTGGCGTTGGATTCCAGGTAGTCCGCGATGACCGCCTCGCGCTCCACGCCCACGGCGAGGAGCGTGACGGCTATGGAGATGCCCGCGCGGTCCTTCCCGGCCGCGCAGTGCATCAGCGCGGGCACACTGTCCTCGGCCAGCGCGTGCAGCACCCGGGAGTGCTCGGCGGTGCGCTGGGTGACGATCGCGCGGTACGAGGCGATCATCCGGGCCGCCCCCTTGCCGTCCGCCAGGATCGAGCGGAGCTGGTCGAGGTCGCCGTTGCGGACCATCTTCCAGAACTCGGCGCCGTCCGCCGGGTCGCTCAGCGGCAGGTTCACATTGCGCACGCCGGGCAGCTCGACGTCCGGGCCCTCCAGCCGCTGGTCGGCGGCGTTGCGGAAGTCGAAGATCGTGTGCAGGCCCAGGGAGCCGAGGAAGGCCGCGTCCTCGGCGGTGGCGTGCGCGAGGTGGCCGCTGCGGAACAGCACCCCCTGCCGCACCCGCCGCCCGTCCACGGTCGGCAGCCCGCCCACGTCACGGAAGTTGCGTACGGCGGCCAGCTCCGGCTCGGTCGACGGGACCTGCTGCGTCACGGGGGCTCCTTTGCGGCTCGCTCCCGCCGGCGCGGCTCGGCGACGGGCACTGCGTCGACGATACGACATCGATTTCCTCGGGCAATGAGTTGTCCACAGGCGTTGCCAGCGGGGGCCACCCGACCTGATGATGTTCGCACTTGAGCGGATCTGTTGGCACCTGTGAGGTCTCGATGGTGGACATCGCCGAAAACGGTCGTACGTGGCTCCTCTCGGGGCCCACCAGCAGCTATGCCCTGCATCTCACCGGGGCGGACGAGCTGCTGCACCTGCACTGGGGGCCACGGATCGCGCTCGCGGACGCCGAGGAGCTGGCGGAGCGCCCGCTGCCCGGCTACTGGCCCTTCGAGTCCCCGCTCGACGGCCACGAGGAGTACCCCGTCGAGGGCGGCCCCCGCTTCGTCCGCCCCGCCCTGTCCGTGCGCACCGGTGAACGACGCGGCACCGAATGGCGCTTCGTGTCCTACGAGACCGGGCCCGACCCCGACACCGGCGCCGGCACCGACGAGCTGCGGCTGCGCTTCGACGACGACGGCGTGGCGATCACCCTGCACCACCGGATGCGCGGGGACGTGGTGGAACGCTGGGTGACCGTGGCCAACGGCGGGGACGCGCGCGTGGAGCTGCTGCGGGCCGACGCCGCCACCTGGACCCTGCCGGAGCGCGAGGGCTGGCGGCTGTCCCAGCTGCACGGCCGCTGGGCCGCCGAGTCCCTGCTCACCACCGCCCCCCTCACCTACGGCGAGAAGGTCATCGGCAGCCGCCGCGGCCACACCGGCCACCAGCACCTGCCCTGGGTCGCGCTGGACACCGACGCGACCGAGGAGCGCGGCGAGGTGTACGGCTGCGCGCTCGGCTGGTCCGGCTCCTGGCGGATCGCCGTCGCGCAACTCCCCGACGCGCGCGTGCAGATCACCGGCGGCGCCGGCTGGGACGACTCGGGGCTGCTGCTCCTGGAGCCGGGGGAGTCGTACACCACACCCGTCTTCGCCGGCCTGTGGAGCGACGGCGGCTTCGGCGGTGCCAGCCGCACCTGGCACGCCTACCAGCGGGACCACGTGATCCCGGACGCCGCGCGGGACCGGCCGGTGCTGTTCAACTCCTGGGAGGCGACCGGCTTCGGCATCTCGGAGGACCAGCAGGCCGCCCTCGCCCGGCACGCCGCCGACATCGGCGTCGAACTGTTCGTCGTGGACGACGGCTGGTTCGGCGCCCGCACCGGCGACCGGGCCGGGCTAGGCGACTGGACGCCCAACCCCGACCGCTTCCCGCACGGGCTGAAGCCTTTGGCGGACCAGGTGCACGGCCTCGGCATGCAGTTCGGCATCTGGGTCGAGCCCGAGATGGTCAACGCCGACAGCGACCTCTACCGGGCCCACCCCGACTGGGTGCAGTACCAGGCGGGGCGCAGGCGGACGGAGCTGCGCAACCAACTGGTGCTCAACCTCGCCCGCGAGGACGTCCAGGAGTACCTGTGGGGACAGCTGGACGCCCTGCTGTCCAGCGCCCCGATCGACTACGTGAAGTGGGACTTCAACCGCTGCTTCACCGACGCCGGCTGGCCCGGGGAGCCGTATCCGCAGCGCCTGTGGACCGACCACGTCCGCGCCTTCTACGCGCTGCTGGACCGGTTGCGCGCCGCCCACCCCCGGGTCGCCTTCGAGTCCTGCTCGGGTGGCGGCGGCCGGATCGACCTCGGTGTGCTCAGCCGCACCGACCAGGTGTGGACCTCCGACAACACCGACCCGCTCGACCGGCTCGCCATCCAGCACGGCTTCAGCCAGATCCATCCCGCGCGGGTGATGGCGGCCTGGGTCACCGACAGCCCGAACACCCAGCTCAACGGCCGGGTCAGCTCGCTGCGGTTCCGCTTCGTCAGCGCGATGGCCGGGGTGCTCGGCGTCGGCGGCGACCTCACCGGGTGGACCGGCGAGGAGCTGGCCGAGGCCCGCCGGTGGGTGGAGCTCTACAAGGAGATACGCCCGGTCGTCCAGCGGGGCGAGCTGTACCGGCTGCTGCCCCCGGCGGGCGGGCAGAGCGCCGTCCAGTACGTCCTCGGGGACGAGTCGGTCGTCCTCGCCTGCCTCCAGGCGCAGCACTACGGCGAGCCGGTACCGGCGCTGCGGCTGCGTGGACTCGACCCCACCGCATCGTACGAATGCCGCGAAACGGGCGAAGTGTATCGGGGTGCGGTCCTGTTGCACCACGGCCTGCGCACCGGCCTCAAGGGCGACCTGGACGCCACCGTCCTCCGGCTGCGCCGCGTCTAGCCTGCCTGCCCGCCTGTCCGAATCGCCGTATTCCTCCAACTCGATCCGGATTGGCGGAGGGTGGCGGACGGGGGCGTGAGGAGCGTCATAGCCGTGACCCAGTGTGGCGCGTCATGTGCACGTAATTCCGGTGCGGACGAGGGAATTCGACACGACGCGCCGTCCGGAATTCACACAGAGTGACCGTACTTTCCCGAATTGGATCATCTGGGGGGCTCCTGCCGAGACCAGGTTGCTTGTCCGGCCACGTCCCGCTCGCTTACGTTCGCCACCAATCCGGACGGAACGCCGAATCCTGCCGCCGCCCGGAGTCCCCACACACATGACCCGTGTTCGGCAGGAGCGGGGGACCCCTCAGGTACGACTGCCTGTCCCGGTCTCCGGGGCACAGGCTCGGGGTGCAGCCGCGGTGAGCGGCCGGGCAGCTCCAGCCCGAACCCGACAGCTCACCTCGCAGGCGCCGGAGAGGAACGCGCCATGCCCGCGAAGGGTAAGCACCGACGCCCCAGGAACCGGCGTCTCAGCCGCTCCATCGCCGTCGCCGGAACCGGCGGTGCCGCACTGGCCCTGCCGCTCCTCGGGGCCACCGGAGCGCACGCCGCCACGCCGCAGACCGCTCCCGGCGGGTCGGCCCGGTCCCTGCCCGCCGTGCAGAACGCGGCCGCGGAGAAGGCCGCCGCGCAGACGGGCCAGGGCGCGCGCAGCTACACGGTGAGGACCGGGGACTGCCTGGCGAGGATCGCCGACGAGCAGCACGTCGAGGGCGGCTGGCAGCGGCTCTACCAGGACAACCGGCAGGCCGTCGGCGCGGACCCCGCGCTGATCCACCCGGGCCTGAAGCTGTCCCTCGGCGCGAAGGCGGACACGGCGCACACGGCGCACACCGAGTCCTCCGCGGCTTCGAGGACGTCCTCGCGTCCGCGGCCGGCCCCGTCCGCCCCGGCAGCGCAGCCGGCCCCCTCCGCCCCGGCCGCCCAAGCGGCTCCTGCGGCGCAGGCCGCCCCGGCCGAGCAGGCTGCTCCGGCCGCCGGCTACACCCTCCCGGTCACCGGCGGCACCATCGGCACCGGCTACCACGTGCCCGGCAGCATGTGGTCCAGCGGCCACCACACCGGCGTCGACTTCGTCGTGCCGACCGGCACCCCGGTCAAGGCGGTCGCCGCCGGCACCGTGGTCTCCGCCGGATGGGGCGGCGCCTACGGCAACCAGGTCGTCATCAAGCTCGGCGACGGCTACTACGCTCAGTACGGCCACCTCTCCCAGCTCTCCGTGTCGGCCGGCCAGACCGTGACGGCGGGTCAGCGGCTCGGACTGTCGGGCGCCACCGGCAACGTGACCGGCCCGCACCTGCACTTCGAGATCCGCACCACCCCGAACTACGGGTCGGACGTCGACCCGGTCGGCTACCTCCGCTCGCACGGCGTCCCCGTCGGCTGAGGAGCACCCCACGAACCATCTCCCTGACGCACCGAAGGCCGGCCCCCCGATCCCCGGGACCGGCCTTCGGTGTGTCCCGCACGAGCCCTGCTCGCGGTGTGTCGGGCCGCGGTGTATTCCCGCGTGCCGTCTGTCGGGGAAGTGGCTTATCTCACCGTCCGTCAACCCCGTATTACGGTCGCGTAGGTCACATAAAAAGGTGAATCATGGTCCGACGTGGCAGACGATTCGAAGAATGACAGCAGATCAGTGATCGGGTCGTACGTGGCGCTGGGGGACAGCTTCACCGAGGGCGTCGGCGACCCCGGCCCCGACGGGGCGTTCGTCGGCTGGGCGGACCGGTTCGCGGTCCTGCTCGCCGACCGGCGGCCCGAGGGCGACTTCGCGTACACGAACCTGGCCGTGCGCGGGAAGTTGCTCGACCAGATCGTGGCCGACCAGCTCCCGAAGGCCGTCGAACTGGCCCCGGACCTCGTCTCCTTCTGCGCGGGCGGCAACGACATCATCCGTCCCGGCACCGACCCGGACGAGGTGGCCGAGCGCTTCGAGCGCGCGCTGGCCCGGCTCGCCGGGGCCGCGGGCACGGTGCTGGTGACGACCGGCTTCGACACCCGGGGCGTCCCCGTCCTCAAGCACCTGCGCGGCAAGATCGCGACCTACAACGGGCACGTGCGCGCCATCGCCGACCGGTACGGCTGCCCCGTGCTCGACCTGTGGTCCCTGAAGTCCGTGCAGGACCGCAGGGCCTGGGACGGCGACCGGCTGCACCTGTCGCCCGAGGGGCACACCCGGGTGGCCCTGCGCGCCGGCCAGGCCCTCGGCCTGGAGATCCCGGCCGACCCGGAGCAGCCCTGGCCGCCGCTCCCGCCGCGCGGCACCCTGGAGGTCCGCCGCGACGACGTCCACTGGGCCCGTGAGTACCTCGTCCCGTGGATCGGCCGCCGGCTGCGCGGCGAATCCTCCGGCGACCATGTGACCGCTAAGGGCGCCCTGTCGCCGGACGACATCAAGATGCGGATCGCCGCGGTGGCCTGACGGCCGGCGCCGCCGCCCCGTACCGCGCACACCCCGCGGTACGGGGCACCGCCCGGCCGCACCCCGGCGGGACCGCTCAGCGGCCCCGCCGGGTCAGCGGCTGCCCGCGGTCAATGTCCCACGCGCTCAGCGGCTCCTTGCGGTCAGCGCCTCGCGTGGCAGACCGAGTTCGCGGGCCAGTGCCTCGTCCACCCACTGCTGGGCGCGGGACCGGGGGACCGCGCCCGGGTACGAGGTCAGCTGCACCGCGAGCCCGTCGGGTGCGGTGCGGGGCACCGTCCGGCCGCAGCGGCCCCGCTCAGCGGCCCCGCCGGGTCAGCGGCTGCCCGCGGTCAATGTCCCACGCGCT
>NZ_JAJSZC010000021.1:0-5097 GCF_036815105.1 Streptomyces sp. IBSBF 3136 | reverse complement strand
GTGCCTCGTCCACCCACTGCTGGGCGCGGGACCGGGGGACCGCGCCCGGGTACGACGTCAGCTGCACCGCGAGCCCGTCGAGCAGCGCGGTGAGCCGCAGGGCCGTCCCCGCCGGGTCGGCGCACGCGAACTCGCCCGCCGCCACGCCCTCCGTGAGGACCGCGGCGATCGCCGCCTTCCACCGCCGGTCCAGGTCCCGGGTGACCTCCCGCAGGGCCGGCTCGCGCAGCGCCACCGCCCAGCCCTCGATCCACAGCCGCCAGCCCTTGGCCTGCCCCGTGGGCGCGTACCAGCGCACCGCCGCCCGCAGCCGGCGCAGCGCCGAGGTGCGCCGCCCCAGCAGGGCCCGCAGCCGCGCCAGATCGCCTTCCGCGGCGTACGCGAACGCGGCGGCGACCAGCTTCTCCTTGGTCGAGAAGTGGTACAGCACCAGCGCGTTGCTCACACCGAGCGCGGAGGCCACGTCGGCGATCCTGACCGCCGCCACACCCCGCGCCTCGATCTGCCCGACGGCGGCCCGCAGCATCTCCTCCCGCCGCTCCGCCACGCTCAACCGCACTCTCGCCACGCGGTCACCCTAATCCGTCGGCAGGGCCTCGCCGAACGGCCCGTGATGGGACCGGCGCCCTCTCGGCCACCGCACCGGGCACCGGACGCGGGCCGCCCGCCGGCGTCAGCGGTACCAGCCGAAGCGGTCCGCCAGCGCCGCGAGGCGGTCCCCGGCCAGGGCGTGGGCGGCGGCGCGCGGTGTGGTGCGGCCGGTCTCGGCGCGGGCGAGCACCTGGCCGGTCAGGGCGCGCACCGAGCGGCGGATGCGGGCGAACGCCTCGTCCGCGTCCGGGCCGATGTCGCCGAAGAGGGTCCACCACCACCAGGCGTTGGTGGCGGAGTTGACCACCACGTCCGGCAGTACGGTCACCCCGCGCGCGGCCAGCGCCGCCTCCGCCTCGGGCCGTACCGGCATGTTGGCGGCCTCGGCGATCCAGCGGGCGGTGACGCGCCCCTGCTCGGCGGCGCCGACGGCGTACGACACCGCTGCGGGCACCAGCACCTCGGCGTCGGCGGACAGCCAGGCGTCGCCGGGCAGTTCGCGGTCGCCGGGGCGCAGCGCGGCGCGGTCGACGGTGCCGTACGCGTCCCGCGCCGCCAGCAGCGCCTCCACGTCCAGACCCTCCGGGTTGGCGACGGTCCCCCTGATGTCGGCCACGGCCACCACCGTGAGGCCCGCGCGGGAGAGGAAGCGGGCCGTGGCCCCGCCCATGGTGCCCAGCCCCTGCACGGACACCCGCGTGCCCCGGTACGGCACCGACGCCCGGTCCAGGGCGGTCAGCACCGACTCCGCCACCCCGCAGCCCCCGGCCAGCTCGTCCAGGCCGATGCCGTCCACCTCCACCGCGAAGGCGTCCGCGAGCCGTCTGCGGGCCGCCGTCGCGTCGTCCAGCAGCGGGTACACCGCCTGGACTGAGGAGACCAGTCCCGCCTCGGTGGCGGCGCGGTCCACCAGGTCCTGGGTGAGACCCAGGTCCTCACCGGTGGTCCAGAAGCTCTCGATGTACGGCCGCATGGCGCGCAGGTAGCGCACGAGCAGGCCGTAGGCCCCCGGATCGCGCGGATCGCAGTCGATGCCGCCCTTGGCGCCGCCGAGCGGGACGTAGCGCGCCTCGGGGTCGTAGTGCAGGGCCTCCTTCATCGTCATGCCGCGGGCGAGTCCGGTGACCTCCTCCAGCGTGCAGCCGGGCCGCATGCGCAGCCCGCCGCTGGCCACGCCCCGCACCAGCCGGTCGACGACCAGGAACCCCTGACGGCCGGTGACGTGGTCGGTCCAGACGAGCGACATCAGGGGGGCGGCCATGGGATCTCCCGGGGGTTGCTACTGAATCGCCGGTCAGTATTCGGAGCGGCCGGCCGCCGTGTCAAAGCGTCCGGGCTGCCACGCGCGCGGTGCGCGGGGGCCCGGCCGGCCCTCCCGCGGACCCCGGCGATCGAGGTCCGGCGCAGGGGCCGACCATAATGGAGGACCTCAGCGACTCCACCTGGAGGTACCGTGACCGGTTTGCGTTCCCAGAGCTTCGGGCTCAGCGTGCTGCGGCCCGCGGCCTTCGGCGCGGATCCGGGTGGGGAGCGTCTCGCGCGCATCCGCCGTTCCCCCCATTTCAAGGACGGCGTCTTCCAGAACCCCGGCGGCGTGGCCCGCACCCGCCCCTCCGGGTCCACCGTGGAGCTCGCCAAGGTGTTCTTCGACAAGGACACCCGGCCGCTGCGCACGCCCCGCGGCACCGTGCCGGTGCATCCGACCACCTTCGCCGACCTCGCCGCGCCGCCGGCCACCGGGCTGCGGGTGACCTGGATGGGCCACTCCAGCGTGCTCGCGGAGATCGACGGGAGGCGGGTGCTGTTCGACCCCGTCTGGGGCGAGCGCTGCTCCCCGTTCCCCTTCGCCGGGCCCAAGCGGCTGCACCCGGTCCCGCTGCCGCTGGCGGCGCTCGGCCCGGTCGACGTGGTGGTGATCTCGCACGACCACTACGACCACCTGGACATGCCCACCATCAAGGCGCTGGCCGGCACGGACACGGTGTTCGCGGTGCCGCTGGGCGTCGGCGCCCACCTGGAGCACTGGGGCGTGTCCCCGGACCGGCTGCGCGAACTCGACTGGCACGAGGCCACCCGGATCGGCGGGCTCACCCTCACCGCCACCCCGGCCCGCCACTTCTGCGGCCGGGGCCTGCGCAACACCCAGCACACCCTCTGGGCGTCCTGGGTCGTCGCCGGCGAGGAGCACCGGATCTACCACAGCGGCGACACCGGCTACTTCGACGGCTTCACGGAGATCGGCGCGACCCACGGCCCGTTCGACGCCACCATGATCCAGATCGGCGCGTACAGCGAGTTCTGGCCCGACATCCACATGACCCCCGAGGAGGGCCTGCGCGCCCACCTCGACCTCCAGGGCGGCACCCCGCACGGCGTGCTGCTGCCGATCCACTGGGGCACCTTCAACCTCGCCCCGCACGCCTGGGCCGAACCCGGGGAGTGGACCAAGGAGGCCGCCGAGGAGGCCGGCCAGGCGGTGGCGCTGCCGCGCCCCGGCGAGCCCTTCGAGCCCGCCGGGAAGGTGCCGGCGCAGGCCTGGTGGCGCTCGGCGTCGGCGCCGGTCCCGCACCTGTGGCGGCGGCCGGCCGCGGTACCGGTCACGCCGGAGGTCTCCCGGGTGGACGTGGACGCGGACGTGGAGGTCGACGTGGACCTGGCCGGCGAGCGCTAAGCCGGAAACATGTCGCACGAAAGCGCTCGAGAGCACGTCGGTGCGCAACGGTATTCGCGGCAGTGTCGGCGATCTCCGGAGGCCCAGGCGACCAGCCGCCTGACCACCCGGGCCGGACGGCCGGCCCTCCCGCGGGTCGGCTCACCAGGGCGCGAGCCGCTTGGCCGGCCGGGTGCCGGACCCACGAACCCCCTAGGTCCCGAGGGCCGGTGCGCACACCTGTGCGCATCGGCCCTCGCTGCCGTCTTCCGACCGGTTCTGACCAGGTCGGATCGCTTTCTTTCCGCACTCGACGCGCCCTCTCGGCGCGGTTATCGGTCTGTCGTACGAGACCTCATACCAGAGCGGGACCCTGTCCGGGGGACTTTGTCAACTGCCCACCGCACATGATGCGCGGGCGACTACTGTCAGTGTCCGGATGGCAGCCCGACGGACCAGTACGAGGACGCAGATGTCTCACCTCCGTGCACCGGCCGCCCGCGCAGACCGCCGTGAGGGCGGCCGGCACGGACGTCCGGTCGCCCGACCCGCTCCCGCACTGCCCGAGACGCACATACGGCCCCAGCTCGTGCGGCTCGCCGTGCTTCCGCCGCTGGCGGTCGCCCTCAGCGCCAGCGCGGCCGTCATCTTCAGCATCCGCTCCACCGGCGCACGCCCCGGGCCCGTCCTGTGGGCCGTGCTCGCCGGCGCGGCCGCGGTGACCGCCGCGGCCGTCGTGATCGCCGCCGTCGCCGCGGACCGTGCCGCCCGCCTCGTCAGCGACCGGGTCGGCGCCCTGCGCCGCAGCGCCGCCCGGGGCGAGGCCGACCTGCGCGCTCTGGTGGAGGCGCTGCGCCGGGGCGAGACCCCGCAGCGGCGCGGACCGCGCCGGCCGCCGCCCGAGGACGCCGACGACCTCGAACTGCTCGCCGCGGACCTGGCCCGGGCGCACGACGGCGCCGTCACCGCCGTCGTGCAGGCCGCCCAGCTCTCCAGCCAGGCGGGCAGTGAGCAGAAGCTGGAGGTCTTCGTCAACCTCGCGCGACGGCTGCAGTCCCTGGTGCACCGGGAGATCTCCATCCTGGACGACCTGGAGAACGAGATCGAGGACCCGGACCTGCTCAAGGGCCTCTTCCACGTCGACCACCTGGCCACGCGCATCCGGCGGCACGCGGAGAACCTCGCCGTGCTCGGCGGCGCCGTCTCCCGCCGGCAGTGGAGCAACCCGGTCTCCATGACCGAGGTGCTGCGCTCGGCCATCGCCGAGGTCGAGCAGTACTCCCGGGTCAAGCTGGTGCCCCCCGTCGACGGCGAGCTGCGCGGCCACGCCGTGGCCGACGTCATCCACCTGCTCGCCGAACTGGTCGAGAACGCCACGGTGTTCTCCGCCCCGCACACCCAGGTGCTGCTGCGTGCCAGCCTCGTCACCTCCGGGCTCGCCGTGGAGGTGGAGGACCGCGGCCTCGGCATGCCCGTCGGCGAGCAGAGCAGGATGAACGCGCTGCTCGCCGACCCCGACCAGGTCAACGTCGCGAGCCTGCTGGCCGACGGCCGCATCGGCCTGTACGTCGTCTCCCAGCTCGCCCGCCGCCACGGCATCACCGTCCGCCTGCAGACCAACATCTACGGCGGCGTGCAGGCCGTCCTCGTCGTGCCGCAGGCGGTGCTGGGCGCGGCGCCGGGCGCACCCGGTGCCGTACCGGGGCGGCAGCCGGGCCCCGCGGACACGGGCCCCCTGCCGGTGCCCCCGTCCGCCTCCGGCGGCGCCCCGGCCGGCGGCGCGCTCCCCGACCAGGGCGGCACCGCGCTCCCCGCCCCGCGCGGCGGGACGGGCGGAGTCCCGGGCACCACCGCCG
>NZ_JAJSZC010000020.1:0-59418 GCF_036815105.1 Streptomyces sp. IBSBF 3136 | reverse complement strand
CCCCCCCCCCCCCCCCCCCCCCCCCCCCCCCCCCCCCCCCCCCCCCCCCCCCCCCCCCCCCCCCCCCCCCGCGTCCGCCGTCAGGCCCGTTGTCTCCTCTTGCCCAGCGTCGCCATGTAGAGCATGTCGACCGCGAAGACGATGATGATCGCGGCGATGAGCTGGAAGGCGTGCCGGCTCCAGTCGATGCCCCGGGTCGTCTCGACACCGAGGGCGCGGGCGATGGCGTTGCCGACGATGGCGCCGAGCATGCCGCAGATGGTCGTCAGCCAGAGGGGGCTGTGCTGCTTGCCCGGGATGACGGCCTTCGCGATGAGGCCGAGGACGAATCCCACGATGATCGCCCACAACCAGCCCATGGCTGCCTCCTCGTACGGCTCGACGTGAGCATTGCTGCCAGTCTCGGCCGGTCCCCCGGGCCGCGCACGTCGGCCGCGGCCGTACGCGGCACGGGCGGGGTCGTGCGCGCGGGAGCCGGCCGACCCGGTCTCGTGGACGGTGCGGTCGCGGCGTAACGTGGGAGTGTCCTGGACCGGTTCCCCGCCGGGCGGGACGGGAATGCGGGCCGGGGAGTC
Organism: Streptomyces sp. IBSBF 3136; assembly: GCF_036815105.1. Lineage (NCBI taxonomy): Bacteria > Bacillati > Actinomycetota > Actinomycetes > Kitasatosporales > Streptomycetaceae > Streptomyces > Streptomyces sp. IBSBF 3136. Next base: position 58,843 of record NZ_JAJSZC010000020.1, on the reverse strand, counting down.
CGATGCGGGCGGATGGTGGGATGTGACGCGGAAGCAGCACGGCGGCGTCGAGGTGTTCCGGATCACCGGAGCCCGGACCGGGCTGGCGGAGGACGTGCGGGGCCGGCAGCGGCGGTACGTCATCTCCATGACGATCCGCACCGCCTCGGTGATCCTGGCGGCCACCTTGTGGAACGTCGAACGGTACGTCGCGATCGTGGCACTGGTGCTGGGCGGGGTTCTCCCCTACATCGCGGTGGTGATCGCGAACGCGGGCCGGGAGCGGCCGCCCTCTCTTCCGTCGACCTTCGTCACCGCGCCGACCCGGCCGATGATCACGCCGCCGCAGGCGCGGGAAGAGGGCGCGCGGGCGGAATCCGTGGCGGGGGACGCGCCGCCGGATCCGGGCGCGGGGCCCCGGGGCGAACGGCCCGGACGGGCGTGACCACGGCGGACGCGGGAAGGCCGCCGGAAGCGGAAGACCGACCGCCGCCAAGCTCAAGAAAAGCTCAGATCAATCGTGCTGTTCCGGTGCCGGGCGGCGGGTGACCCATGACATACTGCGTACGCGCTCCGCATCCCCCGTCGGAGCGACGGACCGACGCCGGGCAGCTCCCCCCGTGGCTGCTCGGCGTCGCCTTGTGCGCACCTTCTCTGTGAGACGAATCCGTGAGTGAGACGCCCATCTGTTCCGCCAAGGGCTGCCGTGCCGACGCCGTGTGGGTGCTGGCGTGGAACAACCCGAAGGTCCACACGCCGGAGCGGCGGAAGACCTGGCTCGCCTGCGAGGAGCACCGCGAGCACCTCGCGCAGTTCCTCGGGGTCCGTGGCTTCCTGAAGGACGTCGTCAGGTTCGAGGACTGGCAAGCGCGCGAGAACTCGTAGTCACCGGCCGCCGATTTCCGGCCGCTGGTCGCCGGCGGCCGTTCGCTAGCCGCCGATCGCGGACATCGGCCGGTCCGGCTGGACGAACGACGGGTCGTCGAGGCCCGCTCCCGCCTTCTTGCCCCACATCGCCGTGCGCCAGAGGCCGGCGATCTCCTCGTCGGGGGCGCCGGAGCGCAAGGCCGTCCGCAGGTCGGTCTCCTCGGTGGCGAACAGGCAGGTCCGTATCTGTCCGTCGGCGGTCAGCCGGGTGCGGTCGCAGGCGGCGCAGAACGGGCGGGTGACCGAGGCGATCACACCGACCCGGTGCGGGCCGCCGTCGACCAGCCAGCGCTCCGCCGGTGCCGAGCCGCGTTCGTCGGCGCCCTCGGGGGTGAGCTCGAAGCGGGTGCGCAGCGAGGCCAGGATGTCCCCGGCGGTGACCATGCCTTCGCGCTTCCAGCCGTGCTGGGCGTCCAGCGGCATCTGCTCGATGAACCGCAGTTCGTAGTCGTGTTCGACGGCCCAGGCCAGCAGGTCCGGGGCCTCGTCGGCGTTCAGGCCGGGCATCAGGACGGTGTTGACCTTGACCGGGGTGAGGCCGGCCTCGCGGGCGGCCCGCAGTCCCTCGATGACGTCCTTGTGCCGGTCGCGCCGGGTGAGGGTCTTGAAGACGTCCGGGCGCAGGGTGTCCAGGGAGACGTTGACCCGGTCGAGGCCCGCCGCCTTCAGCGCGGACGCGGTGCGCCCGAGGCCGATGCCGTTCGTCGTCAGGGACGTCCGGGGCCGGGGCGTGAGGGCCGCGACCCGCTCGACGATGCCGACCAGGCCGGGACGGAGCAGGGGTTCGCCGCCGGTGAAGCGGACCTCCTCGATGCCGAGCAGGCGGACCGCGATGTCGATGAGGCGGACGATCTCGTCGTCCGTCAGCAGGTCGGGCTTGGCCAGCCACTGCAGGCCTTCCTCCGGCATGCAGTAGGCGCAGCGCAGGTTGCAGCGGTCGGTCAGCGAGACCCTCAGGTCGGTGGCCACTCGGCCGTAGGTGTCGATGAGCACGTGGGCCCCCTCCCTCGTTCGGAGCACTCATTCTCCCGTCACCTGCGAGCCTACGTGAGAGCACGGACAACGACAGCGGCCCGATCCCACGAGGTGCGGCGCGGCCGCGTCGTAGGACCGTACAGTCCGGTGCGACGCGGCCGTCCGGAGGAACCTCAGTGGGCTCCGGTGCCGGTCAGGGACCGCACTTCGAGCTCCGCGTACTTGCCGGTGTCCGGGACCTCCTTCGACAGGAGGGTTCCCAGGGCGCCGAGGAGGAAGCCGACCGGGATCGAGATGATGCCCGGGTTCTCCAGCGGGAACCAGTGGAAGTCGACGTCGGGGAACATCGAGGTCGGCTTGCCGGACACCACCGGCGAGAACAGCACCAGGCCGACCGCGGTGACCAGGCCGCCGTAGATCGACCACAGGGCGCCCGCGGTGGTGAACCGCTTCCAGAACAGGCTGTAGAGCAGGGTCGGCAGGTTGGCGGAGGCGGCGACCGCGAAGGCGAGGGCGACGAGTCCGGCGACGTTCAGGTCGCGGGACAGGGCGCCGAGGACGATGGAGACGGCGCCGATGCCGACGGTGGCGTAGCGGGCCGCGTTGATCTCCTGTTTCTCGGTGGCCTGGCCCTTCTTGATGACGTTCGCGTAGATGTCGTGCGCGAAGGACGAGGAGGAGGCCAGGGTCAGGCCCGCGACGACCGCGAGGATCGTGGCGAAGGCGACCGCCGAGATGCTGGCGAGCAGGATCGCGCCCCAGTCGGAGTCGGTTCCGCCCAGGTGCAGGGCGAGGAGCGGGGCGGCGGTGTTGCCCGCCTTGTTGGAGGTGATGATCTCGCCGGGTTTGATCAGCGCGGCCGCGCCGAAGCCCAGGGCGAGGGTCATCAGGTAGAAGGCGCCGATCAGGCCGATCGCCCAGATGACGGACTTGCGGGCGGCCTTGGCGGTGGGGACGGTGTAGAAGCGGATCAGGATGTGCGGCAGCCCGGCGGTGCCGAGCACCAGGGCGATGCCGAGCGAGATGAAGTCCAGCTTGGTGGTGCCGGTGGCGCCGTACTTCAGGCCGGGCTCCAGGAACGCGGAGCCCTTGCCGCTGTTGTCGGCGGCCTTGCCGAGCAGGTCCGAGATGTTGAAGTGGAACTTCAGCAGGACCAGGAAGGTGAGCAGGACGGCGCCCGCGATCAGCAGCACCGCCTTGACCATCTGCACCCAGGTGGTGCCCTTCATGCCGCCGATGGTGACGTACACGATCATCAGCAGGCCGACGAGGGCGACGATGCCGATCTTGCCGCCGTCGCTGGTGATGCCGAGGAGCAGCGAGACCAGGACGCCGGCGCCCGCCATCTGGGCGAGCAGGTAGAAGATCGACACGACGATGGTCGACGTGCCGGCCGCCGTCCGCACCGGGCGCTGGCGCATGCGGTAGGCCAGAACGTCGCCCATGGTGTAGCGGCCGGAGTTGCGCAGTGGTTCGGCGACCAGCAGCAGGGCGACCAGCCAGGCGACCAGGAAGCCGATGGAGTAGAGGAAGCCGTCGTAGCCGAAGAGGGCGATGGCGCCGGCGATGCCGAGGAAGGACGCGGCGGACATGTAGTCGCCGGAGACGGCGAGACCGTTCTGGAAGCCGGTGAACTGGCGGCCGCCGGCGTAGAAGTCGGCGGCGCCCCGGGTCTGGCGGCCCGCCCAGACCGTGATGACGAGGGTCGCGGCGACGAACACCGCGAACAGGGTGATGATCAGCGGCCGGTGCTCGCTCGCCTCGCCGGCGGCGAGCAGGGTGTGCTGTGCGGGGCTCATGCTCCGCCCTCCATCCGGGACTTGAGGGCCTCGGCCTTGGGGTCGAGCCTGGTGGCGGCGTGCCGGGCGTACCACCAGGCGATGAGGAAGGTGGTGAGGAACTGGGCGAGGCCCAGGACGAGGGCGACGTTGACGTTGCCGGCCACCCTGGTGCCCATGAAGCCGCCCGCGTAGTTCGAGAGCAGGACGTACAGCAGGTACCAGGTGATGAATGCGATGGTCAGCGGGAAGGCGAACGAGCGGTGGGAGCGGCGCAGTTCACCGAACTCCTGGCTCTGCTGCACCTCGGTGAACTGCTCGGTGGAGGGAAGGTGGGCTTGGGGTTCCGCGGGGGGCGGTGTCTCGGTGGCCACGGAGTCTCCTCGCGTTGCGGGCGTGCGCTTCGGACCTCACTGGGACGGGGAACCGCGCTACGGCGAGTCATCGGTCGACTCCCCGGTGTGATTCCCGTGGGGGGCCTCGATCCTGGTGGGCCCTCCGTCCACGGTCACGGCGCCACGCGCGGAGCGGTTCAAGCCGGCCGCGCCCTTTCGTGGATCAGTGTGTGGGGATAGCTTCGGCCTGCACCACCCGTCATGTACCTGCCCGAGCACCACCTGTGTCTCGGGCGGTTCCGTATCCGGATGATGTGGAGATCCCATGGCTCATCTGCGTTCCAGACGCCGGCTCGCGCTCGCCGTGCCGGTCGTGCTGTCGCTGACCGCCTCGCTCGGCTTCCTGCCGACGGCGGCCTCGGCGTCGACCCCGGCTGCCGCGACGGCGCGGACTGCGGACGGACCGAACCTCGCGTACGTGGTCAACACCTCGACGGACCACCGCACGGTCGAGTCGGTGACGGCGGCGATCAAGCGCAACGGCGGCACGGTGGTGGCGAGTTACGACAGGATCGGCGTGATCGTCGCGCACTCGGCCGCGCCCGACTTCGGCGCGCGGATGCGTGCGGTGCGGGGCGTGGACTCGGCGGGCGCCACGCGCACCGCCCCGCTGGCCCCGGCGGGGACGACGGACGAGGGCGCGGTGCAGGTCCTGTCCAAGGCGGAGGCCGCGAAGGTCGCCAAGGGCGCGTCGGCGGGCGAGGAACCCCTCGAGGCCGACCAGTGGGACCTGCGGGCGATCGGCGCGGACAAGGCCGCCACGATCAACCCAGGAAGCCGGGACGTGACCGTCGGTGTCATCGACACGGGCGTGGACGACACCCACCCGGACATAGCGCCGAACTTCTCCGCGTCCCAGTCCGCGAACTGCGTGAGCGGCAAGCCGGACACGACGTACGGCGCCTGGCGGCCGGTGGACGCCGACCACTACCACGGCACGCATGTGGCGGGCGAGATAGCCGCGGCCCGCAACGGCATCGGGGTGGCGGGCGTGGCGCCCGGGGTGAAGGTCGCGAGCATCACGGTGGCCCAGCCGGACGCGACCTCGCTGTTCTACCCGGAGAGCGTGGTCTGCGCGTTCGTGTTCGCGGCGGACCACGGCATAGAGGTCACCAACAACAGCTACTACGTCGACCCGTGGATGTACAACTGCATGGACGACCCTGATCAACGTGCCATCGTGGACGCGGTCAACAGGGCCCAGCTGTACGCACAGCGCAGGGGCACGCTCAACGTGGCCTCGGCCGGCAACTCGGGCGACGACCTCGACTCGCACGCGATCGTGGACGACTCGAGCCCCGACGACTCGACGGCCGTGCCGCGTACGGTCGACCCGCACGAGTGCTTCGACGTGCCGACCCAGCTGCCCGGCGTGGTCACCGTGAGCGCGGTGGGCGTCACGGGCGCGAAGTCGTACTACTCCAGCTACGGACAGGGCGTCATCGACGTGGCCGGCCCCGGCGGCGACAAGTACCAGATCCCGGACACGCCGTCGAAGAACGGCCGCATCCTGTCCACGCTGCCGAACGACCAGTACGGCTTCCTCCAGGGCACGTCGATGGCGTCCCCGCACGTGGCCGCCGTGGCGGCGCTGCTGAAGTCGGCCCACCCGCACGCCACTCCGGCGCAGTTGCGGGCGCTGCTGAAGGCCCAGGCGGACAACCCGGGCTGCCCGGCGGGGCCCTACGACTGGAACGGCGACGGGGTCGTGGACGCCACCTGTGTCGGCGGCAAGCGCGTCAACGGGTTCTACGGCTTCGGTGTCGTGAACGCCCTGCGCGCGGTGCGGTAGGGGGCCGAGGACGCCGGACGGCGTCGGTCCCTCCGTGCGACCTTGCACACCCCTTCCCCTGAATATTGATTGAATCAATACTGCATGCTTGGTGCATGACCAATCAATATGCAGCGTGGACGGCGCTCGGCGGTGACCCCGCCCTCCTTCCGGCCGTCTCGGCCGTCGGGCGGGCGGGGCCGCTGCCGTCGAGGCTCCCCGTGCGGGAACTGGCCCGCGCCTGCGTGGGCGCGTGCGCGCTGGCCGCCGCCGAACTCGGGGCGCGGCGGTCCGGGTGTGCCGAGGTGCCCGGGGTGCGGGTGGACGACGGCGCGGTGGCCGCCGCCTTCCACAGCGAGCGGCTGCTCCAGGTCGACGGGCGGCCGCCGGTCGTCTTCGCGCCGCTGTCGCGGTTCTGGCGGACGGCCGACGGCTGGGTCCGCACCCACGCCAACTACCCGCACCACCGGGTCCGGCTGCTCGGCGCCCTGGGCCTGCCCCCGGACGCCACGGTGCCGGAAGTCGCCGACCGGCTCGCCGGACGCTCCGCCACGGAGGTGGAGGAGACGGTGTACCGCGCCGGCGGACTCGCCGTCGCCCTGCGCACCCCGGCGCGGTGGGCGCCGCACGAGCAGGCCGCCGAGGTCGCCGCACGGCCCCTGGTCGAGCGCGAGCGGCTGGCCGCCGCGCCCCCGCGCGTGCTCCCGCCGCTCGACCCGGCCGCCGCTCCCCTGCTGCCCGCCGCCGGGCTGCGGGTGCTGGACCTGACCCGGGTGCTGGCCGGCCCGGTCGCCACCCGCACCCTGGCGCTGCTCGGCGCCGACGTCCTGCGGCTGGACGCCCCGGGGCTGCCCGAACTGCCGGACCAGCACGCCGACACGGGCTTCGGCAAGCGGTCGGCGACCCTCGACCTCGGCGCCGACCGGGACACCTTCGAGGAACTGCTGGCCTCGGCGGACGTCGTGGTCACCGGCTACCGGCCGGGCGCCCTGGACCGGTTCGGGCTCTCCCCGCGGGCGCTCGCCGAGCGGCGCCCGGGGCTGGTCGTGGCCCAGGTCTCGGCCTGGGGCGCGTACGGGCCCTGGGCCGGGCGGCGCGGCTTCGACAGCCTGGTGCAGGTCGCGACCGGCATCGCGGCGACGGAGGGGACGGCCGCGGAGCCCGGCGCGCTGCCCGCGCAGGCACTGGACCACGGCACCGGCTACCTGCTGGCGGCGGCCGTCCTGCGGGCGGTCACCGAGCAGTCGTACGACGGACACGCCCGCGGTGTACGTCTGGCGCTCGCCCGGACCGCGCACTGGCTGACGCGGGAGGTCCGGCCGGAGCCGGCGGCGGACGACGCACCGTACCCGGCCCCGGACACCTGGCTGGCCGAGACCGACAGCCGCCTCGGCCGACTGCGGCACGCCCTGCCCCCGGTCTCCTTCACCGGCGGCCCCACCAACTGGTCGCGCCCGCCCGTGCCATGGGGCACGGACCCGGCCACCTGGGACTGAGCGCCCGCCTGAGCCGCCCGGACGGTCCTGCCGGAACGGGCGGCGGACGACGCCGGGGGCCTGGGCCCGGACGCCTGGCTGGGACTGGGCACCCGCCGGGGCCGCCCGAGCGGGACCCCCGCCGGAGCCGCCCGAACGGCCCCGCCGGGAGGCGGGCGGCCGTGCGAAGCGTGTGATTCGCCTCGGCCGGAAAGGACTGGTGCGGGGCGGTGGCGGGGCGTCCGCCGCCCACCCGGACTTACCCGGCCGGGCGGCCCTGCCGGGAGGCGGGCGGCCGCGTGAGCCGTACAGCCCCGCCGCCCCCGGCAGGACACGTTCGCGCCGGAGCAGGCCCTGGCGTCCGCCGCCCCCGGACTTACCCGGCCGGGTGGCGGTCGGCGGGGATCGTGGGGTGAGCCCGCTTCAACCCGTCGCCGATGACGTCGGCTTCGCCTCCCACGCCTCGAACGGCCGGGGCCGCCGGCACGGACGCGGTCGTGCCGTCGCCGTGGTGGTTCTGGGCGCGCTGACACCCCTGTAGGGGCCGGTCCTCACCCGCCGTCGGTGACGAGCACCTTGAGCGCGGTGCGCTCGTCCATCGCCTTGTAGCCGTCCGGGACACCCTCCACGCCGACGGTCATGTCGAAGACCGGCGAGGGGTCGATGGTGCCGTCGAGGACGTCGGGCAGCAGTTCGGGGATGTAGGCGCGGACCGGCGCGACCCCGCCGCGCAGGGCGATGTTCCGGTCGAACATGACACCGAGGTCGAGGCCGGTGCCGCTGCCGTGGGGCACGCCCACGAAGCCGATGGCGCCGCCGTCGCGGGTGATGTTCACGGCCGTGCGCATGGACTGCTCGGTGCCGACCGCCTCGACGACGGCGTGCGCGCCCTGGCCGCGGGTGAGCTCGCGGAGGGCCTCGACGGCCGCCTCGCCGCGCTCGGCGACGACGTCGGTGGCGCCGAACCGGCGCGCGATGTCGGTGCGGACCTCGTGCCGGCCCAGCGCGATGATCCGCTCGGCGCCCAGCCGCTTGGCGGCCAGCACCGCGCACAGGCCGACCGCGCCGTCGCCGACGACGGCGACCGTGGCCCCGGGGCGCGCGCCCGCGCCGAGGGCGGCGTGGTGGCCGGTGCCGAGGACGTCGGAGAGGGTCAGCAGGGCGGACAGCAGGTGGTCGTCGGAGGCCGCCTCCTTGGGCAGCCCGACGAGGGTGCCGTCGGCGAACGGCACCCGCACGGCCTCGCCCTGCCCGCCGTCGTAGCCGACGGCGCCCCAGAAGCCGCCGTGCTCGCAGGAGGTCGTCAGGCCCTCGCGGCAGTAGTCGCAGACGCCGTCGGACCACATGAAGGGCGCGACCACCAGGTCGCCGCGCCGCACGGTGCCCACCTCGGAACCGGTCTCCTCGACGACGCCGAGGAACTCGTGCCCGATGCGCTGGCCCGGCTGCCGGGCCGCCTCACCGCGGTACGCCCACAGGTCGCTGCCGCAGATGCAGGAGCGCAGCACCCGCACCACGGCGTCGGTGGGCAGCTGCACCACGGGGTCGGGCACGTCCTCCACGCGCATGTCGTACGGGGCGTGGATGGTGGTGGCGCGCATGGCGAGGATCCTTCTCGTGCGGGGAGTACTGCGATGCGCCCAGGGGGTGGTCGGGCGCACTTCACGGTACGCCGCCGCACTCCCCGGGGGCTCATCGAGGTGCCCGGTGACGGCGGCGGCCGCCCGGCGCGCGGCTCAGACCCCGGCCGCGCCCAGCAGTCTCCCGGTCACGTAGGTGACCAGCATCGCGAGCGCGCCGCCCAGGACGTTGCGCAGCACCGCGCGCCGGGGGTCGGCCGCGCCGAGCCGGGCGCTGCTCCAGCCGGTGAGGACGAGCGCGGCCAGCACGGACACCACGGTGACCGGGAGCCGCCAGGCGGCCGGGGGCAGGATGATGGCCAGCAGGGGCAGCAGCGCGCCCACGGTGAAGGCCAGGAAGCTCGCCCAGGCCGCGTGCCAGGGGTTGGTCAGCTCGTCGGGGTCGATGCCGAGCTCCACGCGCGCGTGCGCCCTGAGCGCGTCCCGCGCGGTGAGCTGTTCGGCGGCCTCCCGGGCCACCTCCCGGGACAGGCCGCGCGCCCGCAGCATCTCGGTCAGTTCCTCCAGCTCGGCCTCCGGCTGCTCCCGCAGCTCCCGTTTCTCCACGGCCAGCGCGGCCATCTCGGAGTCGCGCTGGGTGGACACCGAGACGTACTCGCCCGCCGCCATGGACATCGAGCCGGCGAGCAGCCCCGCCAGGCCGGCGGTGAGCAGGGCGGCCCGGTCCTCGGTGGCGCCGGCCACGCCGACGACCAGGCCCGCGGTGGAGACGATGCCGTCGTTGGCGCCCAGCACGGCCGCGCGCAGCCAGTTCAGCCGGGTGCCCAGCGCTCCCGTGTGGGCCTCGTCGTGGGTGGGTTCCGTCACAGGACGGAGGATCGCACCCCGGGGGCAGGAGCGGTGGCACCGGCGCCACGGTCCTTCACCACACCCGCACCGACGCCCCCCGGGCGAAGAGCGGGCTCGTCGCGTCGGCCGGCGGTTCGCGCAGCGGCTCGGCGATCTCCGCCACGGTCGGGCCCACCCGCGCCGCAATCGGGTCCAGGAGGCCCAGGTCGAAGCCGTAGACGCGGGCGGCGTTGCCGCCGAGCAGGGCCGCCAGCTCCGCGCGCGGGACGCCGGCGCAGGCGTACCGCAGGCCCTCGCGGGTGTACGGGTAGGTGCCCTCGTCGTGCGGGTAGTCGCTGCCCCACATGATCTTGTCGACGCCGATGCGGTCGCGCAGCGGGACCTCGTGCGGGCGCATGAAGCTGGCGCCGACGTAGCAGTTGTCGCGCCAGACCTCGGAGGGCGGCCGGCCCGTGCCGGCGGCGAGGCCGGCGCCGAACTTGGCCTCGGCGGTGCCGCTCCTGGAGGCGGCCGCGACGAGGCGGCCGTGGTAGTAGTCCAGCATGTCGAGGACCCCGGGGATCCACCCGGAGCCCTGCTCGGTGAGCACCAGGCGCAGTCCCGGGTGGCGGCGGAAGGCGCCGCCGAAGACGAGGTGCCACAGCGCGCGGTGGGAGAACCAGGTCGTCTCGACCATGAAGACCGCGCGGGCGGCCGGTTCGTCGCCGAGCGGCGGTGAGGCGGAGCCCGCGTGGTGGTTGACGGGGACGCCGAGCTCCGCGCAGGTGGCCCAGATCGGGTCGTACGTCCGCGAGTACAGCTCGGGCAGTCCGCAGCCGGGTGGCGTGCCGGGCAGCATCAGGCCGCCTTTGAGGCCGGCCGAGGCGGCCCACCGGATCTCCCGGACCGCCTCCTCGACGTCCCCGAGCAGGATCTGGAAGACGCCCGCGCGGCGGCCGGGCGCGGCGGCGCAGAAGTCGGCGAGCCAGCGGTTGTGGGCGCGCAGTCCGGCCCAGCGCCGTTCGAAGTCCTCGGCGGTGGGCGGCGGGGCCATCAGCGAACCGGACGGGAAGAACGGCGGGATGGTGTTGGGGAAGACCACCTCGGCGACGATGCCGTCGGACTCCAGTTCCGCGAGGCGCCGCTCGGAGTTCCAGTTCCGGTCGGCGGAGTCGGCGAGCAGGTCCTCGTAGGGGTTGACGTAGGTGGCCGCCCAGACGTCGAAGTCGTCGTGGTAGCGCTTGGCCAGGTACGGCCGGTAGTCCAGGAGGTCGGCCCCGGCGTGGCAGTCGGCGGAGATCACCGTGTAGCGGTCGCTCACCGCGTCACCCCCAGCACCGGGAAGTCGTGGCCGGTCAGCCAGTGCCGGCCGGTCTCGCGTGAGCGTGCCCAGGACGCCTCGACGGCCCTCTGGTCGGCGGGCTGGCCGAGGTCGGCGGGGGTGGGGCCGATGCGCCGGGCCAGCGGGGCGAGCGAGGGCGGGTCGAAGCCGAAGACCTCGGCCGCCGCGAGGCCGAGCATCCGGCGGGTCTCGGTCACCGGGATGTCGTGGAAGGTGCGCCGCAGCCAGCCGCGGGTGTCCGGCCAGGTGCCCTCGGGGTGCGGGAAGTCGCTGCCCCAGAGGATGTTGTCGACGCCGATCTCGTAGCGCTGGGCCAGCTCGCGCCGTTTGGTGTTGGTGGCGCAGACGAAGACCTGCCGGTCGAGGTACTCGTGCGGCGGGCGGCTCAGCTCCCGGAACGGGGAGAGCTTCTTGCCGCCGTGCGCGCCGAGGTAGAGGCGGTCCATGAACCACAGCAGGTTCGGCAGCCACCAGCAGCCCGACTCCGCGATGCCGAACCGCAGTCCGGGGTGGCGTTCGAGGACGCCGGACCAGAGCAGGAACCACAGCGGCCGGGCGGGCCACCAGGTCACCTCGCTCACGTAGATGCCGAGGTGGTCGCCGTACTCCTCGCGCGGGGCCGCGCCCGAGTGGGTGAGCACCGGCATGCCGCACTCGGCGGCGGCCGCCCAGACCGGGTCGTAGCGGCGGTCGTGGTACGGCTCCCGGGCGCCCCACATGGCGGGGATCATCAGGGCGCGCAGCCCGGACTCCCTGGCCCGGTGGATCTCCGCGACGACCTGTTCGACGGGGGCCGTGACGGGCAGCAGGGCGACCCCGCAGTGCCGTTCGGGGCGGGTGGAGACGAAGTCGGCGAGCCAGCGGTTGTGCGCCCGGGCGCCCGCCATGCCGAGTTCGGGGTCGTGGTCGCCGGACAGGCCGAGGCCCACGCCGAAGGGCGCTGCGGTCCGGCTGTCCACGGCGTCGGCGTCCGGGAAGACGACCTCGGCGGCCACCCCGTCCCCGTCGAGTTCCTTCAGGCGCTGTGCGCTGTCCCAGCCGCCGCGCAGTCCCTCCTCGTGGTCGTGGAACCACCGGTCGGCGAACGTTTCGTCGCGGATGCCGAGCCGGGTCATCTCCTCGCGGCGCCGGTCGCGGCCCGCGAGGAACTCGTCGAAGTCCCGGTGGAAACGGGACTCCAGGTAGGGCCGGTACCGCTCGGTGGGCAGTCCGGCGTGGCAGTCGGAGGAGATGATCAGGTACGGGTCACGGTCGGCCACCACGACCCCCTCTCAGTCCAGGATGAAGCTCTCGAGGTACGACGGGGCGGAGCGCTCCAGCATCGAGCGCGCCCGCGCGCGGATCCGGTCGTCGCTGTGCTCGCTCGCCGGCAGCAGCCAGAACCGGTCGGTCCGGACGCCGTCCACGACCAGTTCCGCGACCTCCTCGACGGGGGTGAAGCGGACCTCGTGGCCGGCCGCGCGCATCGCGGCCTCCCACTGGTCGAGGCTGCGGTACGGCGTCCTGCGGGGCCGCCGCTTGGCGTACCGGCCGGGCCGGTTGCGGTGCGACTCCCACAGACCGGTGCGCAGCATGTGGGGCCCGGGGAAGAGCACGGAGGCGCCCACGCGCGCGTGCTCGGACCGCAGATGGGCGTACAGGGACTCGGTCATCGTGACGACGGCGGCCTTGGTGACCGCGTACACGGAGGCGGTCGGCAGGGGTGCGATGCCGCCGTCGCCGGAGGACGTGTTGACGACGTGGCCGGGCTGCCCGGACGCGAGCATCCGGGGCACGAACGCCTGGATGCCGTGGAAGACGCCCCACACGTTGACGGCGAAGGCCCACCGCCAGTCGTTCGGGTCGTGCTCCCACATCCGGCCCTCGGCGCCCGAGCCGACCCCCGCGTTGTTGCACAGCACGTGCACGGCGCCGTAGGTGTCGTACGCCGACTCGGCCAGGGCCACGACCTGTTCGCGCACGCCGACGTCGACCACGCGCGCGTGCACCTCGGCGCCCCGCGCGCGCAGGCCGGCGGCGGCCTTCTCCAGCGCGGCCTCCTCGACGTCGGCGAGGACGACCTTCAGGCCCTCGGCGGCGAACCGCCCGGCCAGGGCGAGGCCGATCCCGCTCGCCGCGCCGGTGACGACGGCGACCTGTCCCGCGCGCAGGTCCATCAGGCGCTCCCCTCGGGCGGTCCGTCGTGAGCCTGGAGCGGGTCGTCGTAGCGCTGGTGGACGTACGGCAGCAGGGCCCGGGCGTCCACCCGTTCGGCGACCCGGCCGCTCTGGTCGCCGGTCTTCTCGCCCGCGGTGATCTCCAGCAGGCGCAGCACAGGGAGGTCGGCGACGGGGTCGAAGCGGGACTCGCGGAGCACCACGTCACCGGTGACGCGGTCGAAGCGGGACTCGCGGAGCACCACGTCACCGGTGACGCGCTCCAGCCGGCGCACCCGTTCGTGCCGTACGCAGTGCACCAGGACGGGGTCGCCGTCGAAGCCGGAACCGTCCACCGCGGGGAGGAACTTGAAGTAGAAGTCGGTCCTGCTCGACGGCTCCGGCAGGGGCAGCGCGCCGTCCACCGTGCCGCGCACCTCCACGAAGGCGATGCCGTGCCGTTCCAGCGCGGCCCGGACGGCGGGGCCGGCGCGCTCGACGGTCACCCGGCCGAGCTTCTTGGGCTCCCCGAAGACCTCGCGGCCGCCGGTGAGGACGCGCTCGTGGGTCATCGGCATCACCAGCGGGTACCAGCCGTCGACCGCGCCGTGGGCGGCGGCGACCGCGACGGAGCCCGCGCCGAGCGGGTACGCCGGGAGCCCGACCTCACTGATGTTCACGCGGACGAGCGGGCTGCCGGTGGGCTTCAGGGGTGGCGGCAGCACCGCCGCGACCGCGTCCGGGTCGGTCTCCCACAGGGCCGTGACCCCGGTGGACCAGATGTCCGGGAGCCGGGCGGCCGCCGTGCGGGTGGCGGTGATCTCCCGTTCGGTCCGAGCGCCGTACCGTACGCGTGCCATACGCCGTACCGCCCCTCTTCCACAGATTCTGACGGTCCGTCACCTGACCCACAGTTACCGCAGCCGGCGAACAGGGTGAAGACACGTGCACGGACCGATCGGCACGGGGTCGGGTCGGGTGCCGCCGGTACCGAACGGGACATGGCGGACCTTTAGGAACTCACCGGGCACGCACGCGTGTACGGGCCGCCGAGCGGACGGACGGGCGCGCGGAGGCGGCGTGCGCCCCTGGGGGACGGCACTGTCGGTGGCGGCCCGTATCCTCAGTGACCATGCTCGAAGACCGTGCGGCCGCAGTGCCCTCCCCCACCCGGTGGCCGGCCGCGTATCCGCGGGGATACGCGGTCGTTGACGTGGAGACCACCGGCCTGGCCCGGGACGACCGGATCATCTCGGCGGCCGTCTACCGGCTGGACGCGCGCGGCGAGGTCGAGGACCACTGGTACACCCTGGTCAACCCGGAGCGCGATCCGGGGCCCGTGTGGATACACGGCCTGACGAGCGAGGTGCTGGAGGGCGCGCCCCTCTTCGCGGACGTGGCCGAGGAGTTCGCCGCCCGGCTGGACGGCCGGGTCCTGGTCGCGCACAACGCCGTCTTCGACTGGCAGATGATCGCCAGAGAGTACGCGCGCGCCCGGAGCGAGGCACCGGTGCGCCAGCGGCTGTGCACCATCGCGCTGTCCAAGGAACTGGGGCTGCCGCTGCCCAACTTCAAGCTGGAGTCGCTGGCGGCACACTTCGGGGTGATCCAGCAGCGGGCGCACCACGCGCTGGACGACGCGCGCGTGCTGGCCGAGGCGTTCCGGCCCAGCCTGCGCGCCGCGGCGGCCGGCGACGTCCGGCTGCCGCTGCTGGAGTGCCGGCCGCTGACGGAGTGGTCCGACACGCCCCGGATCGGCCGGCAGGCGAGCGGCGGGTACGGCGGCTACCAGCCGTCGGGCTGGCGCCCGTCCCGCAAGCGGCCCGCCTGCCCCTACCCCAACCCGGGCCGCTACGAGGACGGCAAGCGTCTCAAACAGGGCATGCGGGTGGCGTTCTCCGGGGACACCTCCACCGAGCGGGAGCTGCTGGAGGACCGGGCGACCGAGGCCGGGCTGCACGTGGCGACCAGCCTGTCGCGGCTGACCAGCCTGCTGGTCACCAACGACCCCGGGTCGGGCACCTCGAAGGTGGTCAAGGCGCGGCAGTTCGGTACCCCGGTCGTCGACGAGGCCGCGTTCGGGCAGCTGCTGCGCGACGTGGAGCCCGCCGACGGGTGACGGCGGCCACCGGGCCGACCGTACGGACGGGTGATTCCCCGCGACTCGCCCGGCGCCCGCTCGCCCGGGGGTCGGCGACGGCTCACCCTGTGCCCCATGGCGAGATGCGAAGTTTGCGGCAATGACTACGGAATGACCTTCGAGGTCCACGCCCAGGGCGCAGTCCACGTGTTCGACTGCTTCTCCTGCGCGATCCACCGCATGGCCCCCATCTGCGAGCACTGCCGGGTGCAGATCATCGGGCAGGGCGTGGAGGTGGAGGGCCACTGGTACTGCGGCGCCCACTGCGCCCGGGCGGAGGGCCGGACGGGGGTGGTGGACCGGGTGTGACGCGGTACTGACGCGGTACCCGCCGCACGGCACCCCATGGCCCGGAGGTAACGTCGTGGGGTGCACCGCTACCGCTTCCTGCTGTCCCGCCAGTGGGTGATCCTCACCCTCGTCGCGATCGCGCTGATCCCGGCGATGATAAGGCTGGGCTTCTGGCAGCAGCACCGGTACGAGGAGCGCACCGCGCGCAACAACCTGGTCTCCGGCGCGCTGCACGCCGCACCCGTCCCCGTGGAGCGGCTCACCTCCCCCGGCCACGCCGTCAGCCGGACCGAGAGGTACCGCACGGTCACCGCGACCGGCACCTTCGACACCTCCCGCGAGGTCGTGGTCCGGCGCCGGACCAGCTCCGACGGCGAGGTCGGCTTCCACGTCCTGACCCCGTTCGTCCTCACGGACAAAAGGGTGCTGCTGGTCAACCGGGGCTGGATCCCCGCGAACGGCGCGCAGACCGACTTCCCCCGGATCCCCGCGCCGCCCGCCGGCCGCACCACCGTCAGCGGACGGCTGATGGCCGACGAGACCACCGCCGCGAGCGGCATCAAGAACGTCAAGGGCCTGCCGGACCGGCAGATCATGCTGATCAACAGCGCCGAGGAGGCGCGGCGGCTCGGCGCGCAGGTGCTCGGCGGCTACGTCGAGCAGACGGCGCCCCGGGCCAAGGGCGGCTCCCCCGAACAGATCTCCGACCCCGGCAGCGAGGACGCGCCGCTGAACTACGCGTACATGCTCCAGTGGTGGCTGTTCGCCGCGGCGGTCCCGGTGGGCTGGTGGTTCCTGGTCCGGCGCGAGCTGCGGGACCGCGAGGAGGCCGCGGCCGAGCGGGAGCCCGAGGAGCAGCCGGCCGCCGTGTGACGGCCCCGGTCGGCTGTGCCTGCCACTGAGGAACGGCCTCGGCCACCGAGCGACGGCGGGGGTGCCGCCGGGTACCCGGTGAGTGGCGGCCTGGTGGGGAACTTCCCGCAGGTTTTCGGTCACATCGGGCCGGTCGACACCGCCCTCGCCCTGTTCGGGGGCGAACAGGCAGGATAGGAGCCATGGATCTTGGACTGAAGGACCGGGTGTACGTCGTCACCGGAGCCACCCGGGGACTGGGCAACGCGGTCGCGCGGGAGCTCGTCGCCGACGGCGCGAAGGTGGTCATCACCGGCCGGGACGAGAAGCGGGTCGCCGAAGCGGCCGCCGAACTGGGCCCGGACGCGGTCGGCGTGGCCGTCGACAACGCCGAGGCGGGGGCTGCCGAACGGCTCATCGCGGCCGCCAGGGAGCACTTCGGCGGCTTCCACGGCGTCCTGGTGAGCGTCGGCGGCCCGGCCCCCGGGTTCGTCGCGGACAACACGGACGAGCAGTGGCGGAGCGCGTTCGAGTCGGTGTTCCTCGGGGCGGTGCGGCTCGCCCGCGCGGCCGCGGCCGAGCTGGAGGACGGCGGGGTCATCGGATTCGTGCTGTCCGGGTCGGTGCACGAGCCGATCCCGGGGCTGACGATCTCCAACGGGCTGCGGCCCGGGCTCGCCGGGTTCGCCAAGTCGATCGCGGACGAGCTCGGACCGCGCGGCATCCGGGTCGTGGGGCTGCTGCCGGCCCGCATCGACACCGACCGCGTGCGCGAGCTGGACGGGCTGTCCGCCGACCCCGAGGCCACCCGCGCCGCCAACGAGTCCCGGATCCCGCTGCGCCGGTACGGCAGGCCCGAGGAGTTCGGGCGGGTCGGGGCGTTCCTGCTGTCCCCCGCGGCCTCCTACCTGACCGGGATCATGGTGCCGGTGGACGGCGGGATGCGGCACGGGTTCTGAGGGACCGTCCGTCCGCCGTTCAGGTGACCCGCCCCGCGCGGTGCCCGACCGCGCCCAGGCGCACCTCGGCCGGGAGGGCCGCCAGGCCCGCCGACTCCCGGGCGTGCGCCAGGGCCTGGCCGGTGAAGGCGGTCAGCGCCGCCGCGGGGTCCACCGCCGGGTCGAGCCGGAGCCGGGCGCTCACCGCCGGTGCGGTACGGCGGCCCGTCAGCAGGATGCCGCTGCCGGCCACTCCCTGCTGCCGGGCCGCGTCCGCGGTGAGCGCCGCCTCCAGGGCCTTCCCGCGCAGCACGACGCCCTCGCCGTCGCCGGTGTCGACCAGGACCTCGGCCAGGCGGCGCCGGCGCAGGACGGCGGTGAGCCACCACAGGGCGAGCAGCACGAGCACGGCCGGCACGGCGATGACCGTCGGCCACCACCAGCCGGCGTCCCGCCAGTGGGTGCGTTCGGCCTTGCTGAGCAGGACGTCGTGCGGCCCCGAGTGGAGCCACCAGTGGGGCGGGCGCGCGCCCAGGCCCACGGCCAGCACCGAGCCGCCCAGGGCGAGCAGCACCAGCCCCACGATCGCGATCACCACCCGGTTCACGCCGCCTCGGCGCATCCGCCTCACCTCTTCCTTCCGGCCCGCCGGACCCGCACCGAGAGCGCGGGGACACGGCTCAGTCCGAGGCCGCCGACCGCGTCGCCGAGCACGGCGTCCAGGTCCGCGCGCACGTCGTCGAGGTCGCGGAAGTGCGACAGCGCGCGGACGGCGGCCCGCCCGCGGCGCAGCCGCACCCGTACCTCCCGTACGCCGGAGACCTCCATGGCCCGGTCGCGCAGCACCTGGGCGGCCGCCTCGCGCCGCAGGCCGGCGCGTACGTCATGGTGCGGGCGCCGCATGGGCAGCAGGCTCCGCAGCCCGGGGGTGACGGCGAGCACGAACAGCCACAGGCCGAGCGCGGCGGCCACGCCCGCCCCGGCCAGCACCCAGGTGTCGTCCAGGGGCCGTTCGGCGAGTTGCCGGGCCAGTGCGCGGCGCCAGCGCATCGCGGGCCGGTGGGCCCGCACGGCGACCACGTCGTACAGGAGGAGGGCCGCGCCGGCCAGCAGGAGCGCCGCTACGATGCCGGCCGGGACGCGCCGCGCCGACCAGAAGCGGCCGCTGCCGCGGGGCAGCAGGGGCGGGGAGCCGCCGGGGGGCCCGGCGGCGTCGAGGACCGGCGGTCCGGCCGCGCTGCCCCCGGGGGGCCCGGTCCCACTCATGTGATCCTCCCGCGGAGCGCGCCGGGTGCCGGCGTCAGGTGCAGCCGCTCGACCCGGACGGCCACCTCGGGCACCCGCAGGTCCAGCAGCGCGCCCACCCGCTCCACGACCTGGCGGCGCACGGCGGCGCAGCGGGCGCCGATGTCGCCCGGGTAGCCCAGCTCCAGGTGGACGCGGACCCGGGCCGTGTCGTGGTGCACGACCACGGTGGCGTGCGGGGTGGCCGCGCCCGCGGGCAGCGGGGCGAGCGCCTCGCGCGCCGCCTGCGCGGCGATCTTCGCGACGACCCGGTCGGCGATCCGCAGGGCGCCGCGCTCGCCGGGCGGCACCTGGGTCAGGGTCCGGTGTGCCGTGCCGGTCTGCGCGCTCACGGCGGTCACAGCCGCCGGTCGCGCCGGTCGTCGCGGGTGCGGAAGAAGTCGCCGAGTTCGAGGTCGCCCTCCAGCAACCGGCCGGCGACGAGCCCGACGGCGCCCAGCGCCGCGACCAGCAGGAAGGCTCCGAACCCGCCGAACCAGCCGGCGAATCCCAGCGCCATCCCGGCGATCATGCCGACCACGGCCTTGCTCATGCGGTGCTCCTCAGGCGGTCAGGTGTGCGGGGTGCGGACGCGGGTGCCGGTGCCGACCCGGGTGCGGACGCGGGTGCCGGCGCGGGTGCGAGAGGCCGGGGCCCTCACTGGATGCGGGGCGGCTGGAGCTCCTCCTCTTCCTCCTCCTCGGGGAGCTTGACGTCGCTCACCGCGATGTTGACCTCGACCACCTCGAGTCCGGTCATGCGCTCCACGGCGGCGACCACGTTCTCCCGCACCGCGCGGGCGACGTCGCCGATCGACACGCCGTAGTCCACGACGATCTCCAGGTCGAGCGCCGTCTGCACCTCGCCGACCTCGGCCTTCACACCCCGGGTCACGGACTTCGAGCCGCCCGGCACCCGGTCGCGCACGGCGCCGAGGGTGCGGGACAGCCCGCTGCCCATGGCGTGGACGCCGACCACGTCCCGTGCCGCGAGACCGGCGATCTTCTCCACCACGCCGTCGGCGATGGTGGTCCTCCCCCGGGTCGCCGGGTCGCCGCCGCCGCGTCCGACGGGCTTGCGGGTCGACACCTGGGGCTCGTTGTCACCGTCTGGGGTCGTCGTCATCTCGGTCATCGCCGTACGTCCCTTTCGGTCGTCGTCCTGCGACCACCGTAAGCAAGGTTGCGCGGTTGCGCGCCGGGGATGCGGCAGGCTGGAGGAATGACGGACGGGTGGACACAGGGTGTCAGGCACCAGCTGGCGCTGGGCAGGCTGCTGCCGCTCGGCGGACCGCGCGACGGCGCGTGGATCGCCGAGGGGGCGGCCGCGGCGGTGCTTGCCGTCGCCGCGGCGCATCTGCCCGGGGTACGGCTCAGGTCGCTGCGGATCACGTCGGCCGCTCCGGAGGACGTCCACGAACCGGTGGTGACGCCGCCGCCGGGCGCCCTGCCGCCCGGGCCGCTGAGGGTGACGGCGGACTTCGCGGCCGGCGCCGCCGAGCCGCTGCCGGAGACTGCCGCGCGGCTGCGCCTGGCGCTGGCGGCGGCCGCGGCCGAACGCCTCGGTCTCGCCGTCACGGAGGTGGACCTGAGGGTGACGGACCTGCTGGACGCGGACGCGCCGGAGCCGGCCGACAGGCGGCCCGAGGCGGTCGGCGCCGCGCGGCGGCCGCCGGCCGCCCGGGAGGCCGTCGACCCGGACGAGGCCCGGGCGGCCGCGGCCGCGCTCGCGGTGCCCGGGGTGGCCCGGCTGACGGGTTCACTCGGCGGCCTCGGCCGTGCGGTGCACATCGAGCGGAGCGCCGTCGGCGCGTCGCTGCCCCGCCGGCAGGTGCGCGTGGAACTGGCGACGGGCGCGGGGCACCGGGCCGTGGACGTGGCCCGCCTGGTGCGGGCCGCGGTCCGGGACGCCCTCGACGATCACCCGGCGGTGGCGGTGCTGGTCACCGGTGTGGAGTGACCGCACCACCGAGGGTGTCATCGGGCCCGCGACGGCCGTCACCGGGCCCGCGACGGCTCATTCGCCGACGCCGGCCAGGTCCCGCAGCCGTCGGCCCTGGGCGGCGCGCTCGGCGGCGCGCTGCTCGTCGTAGGTGCGGCCGGCCGCGCCCCGCAGCAGCGCCTTCGTCTCCACGACCGCGTCCCGCGGCGCGGCGAGCAGCGCGGCCGACAGGTCCCGCACGGCACCGTCGAGTTCCCCGGCGGGCACCGAGAGGTTGGCCAGCCCGGACGCCACCGCCTCCCCGGCGCCGACGAACCGTCCGGTCACACAGATCTCGAGCGCGCGGGCGTAACCGACCAGGCCGACCAGCGGATGCGTGCCGGTCAGGTCGGGGACGATGCCGAGGGCGGTCTCGCGCATGGCGAACTGCACGTCGTCGGCGACGACCCGCAGGTCGCAGGCGAGCGCGAGCTGGAACCCGGCACCGATGGCATGCCCCTGGACGGCGGCGATGGACACGATGTCGTTCCGCCGCCACCAGGTGAACGCCTCCTGGAATTCGGCGATGGACGCGTCGAGCTCGGCGTCGTCACGGCGCGCGAGATCCGTGAAGGTCGGCTCGCCCGGAATCCCCTCCAGGGTGAACATCTGCCGGTCCAGCCCGGCGGAGAAGGACTTGCCCTCGCCACGCAGCACCACGACACGGACGGAGCCCGGCAGCAGCCGGCCGGCCTCGGTGAGCGCCCGCCACAAGGCGGGGCTCTGCGCGTTGCGCTTGGCCGGGTTGGTCAGCGTCACCGTGGCGAGCGCGTCGTCGACGGTGAGCCGTACGCCGTCCTTGTCGAGTACAGGAGCGAGGTCCTGGTCGGGCGAAGCCATGGGGCGCCTCCGAGGGGTGCAGTCGTCGCGCATGCCGACGGCATGCCAAGTGACTGCACAGTAACCACCCGGCCGATCAAGGGGCACCCCCGGGCCCGTCAGGGACCCCGGGAGAAGACCGACCGGGTGGTCACCATCGAAGACGGTGGGCCGCCCGGAGTCAGGACGATGCGGCCTTCTTGCCCCGGGTCGCTCCGCCACGCCCTCGAAGCGTGACGCCCGACTCGCTGAGCATCCGGTGCACGAAGCCATACGAGCGGCCGGTCTCTTCGGCCAGCGCCCGGATGCTCGCACCGGAGTCGTACTTCTTCTTCAGGTCTGCCGCGAGCTTGTCGCGCGCGGCGCCGGTCACCCGGCTGCCCTTCTTCAGAGTCTCGGCCACCCGTGCCTCCTCATGGGAAGTGCGCTCTGGTCTCCTCATGATCACCCCTCCGGCGCGGGATGGCCACCCATTCGGCAAGGTCCGTGAGACATCGTTGTGACGACAGGAGCGCGTCCCCACATCCGGAATCAGGGATTCCGCCATGGTGCGCGCGGAGGCCCGAACGGGCGGATTCGCGAAGTGCCAGGTCAGAAAGGCGCGGCGGCCGATCCCCGGGCACAGAGGGGATCGGCCGCGAAATCGATGTACGACACACCTCGATACGAGGAGATCTCACACAGATGGTGGATCACGCCTAGGCCGAATGATCCATACGCAGTGGATCAGTCCTCGACCGAGCCGTCCCGGTCACCCGGTCCGCGCCGGTTCACGGCGCATCACGCCAGGGCGACGAGATCCGCGTAGTCGGAGCCCCACAGGTCCTCGACGCCGTCCGGCAGCAGGATGATCCGCTCGGGCTGGAGCGCCTCGACGGCGCCCTCGTCGTGGGTGACGAGCACGACCGCGCCCTTGTAGGTGCGCAGCGCGCCGAGGATCTCCTCGCGGCTGGCGGGGTCGAGGTTGTTGGTCGGCTCGTCGAGGAGCAGGACGTTCGCGGCCGAGACGACCAGCGTGGCCAGGGCGAGACGGGTCTTCTCACCGCCGGACAGGACACCGGCCGGCTTGTCGACGTCGTCCCCGGAGAACAGGAACGAGCCGAGCACCTTGCGGACCTCCACGAGGTCCATGTCGGGGGCGGCCGAGCGCATGTTCTCGAGCACCGTGCGGTCGGGGTCCAGGGTCTCGTGCTCCTGGGCGTAGTAACCGAGCTTGAGGCCGTGGCCGGGGACCACCTCGCCGGTGTCGGGCCGCTCCACCCCGCCGAGCAGCCGCAGCAGGGTGGTCTTGCCGGCGCCGTTGAGGCCGAGGATGACGACCCGGGAACCCTTGTCGATGGCCAGGTCGACGTCGGTGAAGATCTCCAACGAGCCGTACGACTTCGACAGGCCCTCCGCCATCAGCGGGGTCTTGCCGCAGGGGGCGGGCTCGGGGAAGCGGAGCTTGGCGACCTTGTCGGACTGGCGGACCGCCTCCAGGCCGGAGAGCAGTTTGTCGGCGCGGCGCGCCATGTTCTGCGCGGCGACGGTCTTGGTGGCCTTGGCGCGCATCTTGTCGGCCTGCGAGTGCAGGGCGGCGGCCTTCTTCTCGGCGTTGGCGCGCTCCCGCTTGCGGCGCTTCTCGTCGGCCTCGCGCTGCTGCTGGTAGAGCTTCCAGCCCATGTTGTAGACGTCGATGTGGGACCGGTTGGCGTCCAGGTAGAACACCTTGTTCACGACCGTCTCGACCAGGTCGACGTCGTGGGAGATCACGATGAAGCCGCCGCGGTAGGTCTTCAGGTAGTCGCGCAGCCAGATGATCGAGTCCGCGTCGAGGTGGTTGGTCGGCTCGTCGAGGAGCAGGGTGTCGGCGTCCGAGAAGAGGATGCGCGCCAGCTCGATACGGCGGCGCTGACCGCCGGAGAGCGTGTGCAGGGGCTGGCCGAGCACACGGTCGGGCAGGTTGAGCGCGGCGGCGATGGTCGCGGCCTCGGCCTCGGCGGCGTAGCCGCCCTTGGTGAGGAACTCGGTCTCCTGGCGCTCGTACTGCTTCATGGCCTTGTCGCGGGTGGTGCCCTTGCCGTTGGCGATGCGCTGCTCGTTCTCGCGCATCTTGCGGATCAGCACGTCGAGGCCGCGGGCGGACAGGACGCGGTCACGGGCGAGGACGTCGAGGTCGCCGGTGCGGGGGTCCTGCGGCAGATAGCCGACCTCGCCGGAGCGGGTGACGGTGCCGCCGGCCGGGATGCCCTCGCCGGCGAGGACCTTGGTCAGGGTGGTCTTGCCTGCGCCGTTGCGGCCGACGAGGCCGATGCGGTCGCCCTTGGCGACACGGAAGGTGGCGTTCTCGATGAGGACGCGCGCACCGGCGCGCAGCTCGATACCGGAGGCGGAGATCACGGACAGACTCCAGGACGTACGTGGGTGGCGGGTGGGCGGCTGAGGACGTTCCCGCCGTCTAATGCGCGAGGAGAATGGCCATGGAGGCAATTCTAACGGGGCCGTGCAAGCGGTTTTTCTGCGCGCGCGTGTTCGGGCCGCGGCGCGGGGCGTCGTCGGTGGCGGCTGCGAGACTCTGGATCACGGCAGGACCACGGCAGGACCACGGCAGGACCACGGCAGGACCAGGGCAGGACCGACGCACCGAGGAGTGATCGGCATGGCAGGCACCGGCGGACGGCCGAGCATCTACCCCACGCTGCTGTACCGGGACGCCAAGGCGGCGATCAGGCAGCTCACCGAGGCCTTCGGCTTCACCGAGCTCTCGGTGTACGAGGCGCAGGACGGCACGGTGATGCATGCCGAGCTGGTCCAGGGCAGGGGCGCGGTGATGGTCGGCTCCCAGGGCCGCGGCGGCCTGTTCGACTCCGCGATGAGGGGCGCGGGACCGGCGGGGGTGTACGTGGTCGTGGACGACGTCGACGCCCATCACCAGCGGGCCGTGGAGCACGGCGCGGAGATCCTGATGCCCCCGACGGACCAGGACTACGGCGCGCGGGACTACCTGGCCCGGGACGCCGAGGGCAACGTCTGGAGCTTCGGCACGTACGCCCCCGAGATCGGCGGCTGAGCGGCCGGCTCCGGCCGTCCGCCGGTCATCCCCCGGTATGCACCTGGAACGCGGCCCGGCGCACGGCCTTGGCGAGTGCCGGGTCCGGATGGGCGGCGGCGAGCGCGACCAGGACCTGCACGGTGCGCGGGTGGCCCACGGCGCGGACCTCGTCCAGCAGCACGGGGACGGTCGGCTGCACCGCGGCCTCCAGGTGCCGTACGAGCATCGTCGTCTCGCCGTGGTCGGCGACGGCGGCCGCGGTGTCGACCCACAGCCAGGTGGCCTCCTCGCGGGTCAGGACCTCGTGGGCGTCCTCCGGGTCGATCCCGTCGTGCTCGGCGAGCCACAGCAGGGCGTACGGTCTGAGCGCCGGGTCGTCCACGACGGACCGTACGTCCGGTTCGGCGGGCGCCCCGACGACCCGCAGCGCCTCGAAGGCGAGGCCGCGCAGCAGGGCGTCCTCGCCGCGGGCGGCGGCGAGCAGCTCGGTGACGGCGCTGCCGACGGGGCGGGCGGCGAGCCAGGCGCGGTACTCGGCGCGGGCGGCGTTGGGCCGCAGCTGGGCGCAGCCGCGGAGCATGTCCTCGGCGGACTGCTCGATGTTCCCGGCGGGGCTCTGGGCGGCCACGCAGATCTGTTCCAGCTTGACCCAGACCGCCCAGCTGCCCAGCGGGGTGAGCGTGGCCTGATTGTCACCGCAGGTCAGGGCACCGACGGAGGCGAGGGCGCGCAGGGCCCAGTCGAGCAGGGGCGGCAGCGGGGTGTCCTCGGGCGCCGGCTCGACGGGGCCCGCGGACTCGGCGGAGCCGGGCGCGTAGGAGACCTCGCAGCGTTCGGTGCGCAGTTCGGTGACCCGCTGCTGGAGCAGGTCGAGCAGCTGCTCGACCGGGACGGGGCCGGCGGAGAGCTGGAGGAAGGAGAGCACCTGCGGCATGGCCGAGACGACCTCGGCGACGGCGGCCGGTTCGTGGTCCGCGGGTTCCGGGCAGGCGAGCGACCAGGCGTCGAAGAGGGCCACCCAGCCGCGCAGCACGGCGCTGTCGTCGCGGTCCCAGGCGCGCAGGCGCCAGCCGGGGCGCGCGCTGTCGCCGTGCACCTCGACCAGCCCGGCGAGGCGGGCGGTGTCCCATTCGGCGCGGACCTGCGTGACGCTCAGGCCGAGGTCGGCGGCGGCGCGCTCGGCGGTGCTGTCGGAGAGGGTGGCCTTGCCGTCGGCCGTGGCGGCGTCGCTCCCGGGGCCGAGGGCGGTGTCGGCCCAGCGGGCCACGCGGACCGCGCCGGCCAGTCCGGTGCGCGCCATTCTGGCCAGTTCTCCGGGGGCCGGGGTGCCCTCCGGCGGCCGGGGTGCGGGGCGGCGCGGGCGCCGCTGGTTCACAGCTGTGGGGGCGGCGGCCAGGGGTCGCGGTCGGACGAGTCGGAGCCTGGAGTCGCGCGGGATACGGGACGTCACGGGTGCAGTCTTCCGGTTGACGGTCCGAAAACCCAAACGGAATGTCACGGGGGGCGACGGGGCTGGCCAAGGCACGGGGTCCGATGCCGGGTGAGCGGTCATGATCAGGCCAGTGGTACGCCCCTAAACGGAACCGCTGGAACCGGGGCTTCCGACTCGTTCTGCGACCTGTTCCGGGAGAGCCGGAAGCCACCGGCCCGTGCGGGGCCTACATCAGGGGGGTCAGGAAGCGGCGCAGGCGTTCCTCGTACTCCTCGGGGTTCGCGTTCCACATCGCCGCGTGGGGTGCCTGGGCGACCGTGTGCAGGGCCACGCGGTCGGGGCGGCGGTCGGCCAGCCGGCGGGACTGCTCCCAGGGGGCGACCGCGTCGTCCGGGCCGTGGATGATCAGGGTGGGCAGGTCGATCCGGTCGAAGTCGGCCGTCCCGGCGGCCCGGTCGGCGCACAGACCGGCCCGGCCCTGGGCGGCCCGCACGGCGAGCGGCAGCAGCGGCTCCGGGGTGTGCCGGGCCTGGGCGAGGGCGCGCAGGGTGGCCTGCCAGTCGAGGACCGGGGAGTCCAGGACGAGGCCGGCGACGCGGTCGCGCACGGCGGAGTGCTCGGCGGCGCGCAGGGCCATGGTGGCGCCGGTGGACCAGCCGAGCAGCACCACCCGGCGGGCGCCGTAGCGGACGGCGTAGCGGATGGCCGCGTCCAGGTCGCGCCACTCGGTCTCGCCGAGGTGGTTCAGGCCGTCGGGCGGGCGCGGTGCGCCGAGGTCACCGCGGTAGGAGAGCGCGAGGCACGGCAGCCGGCGGCCGTGCAGGAACTCCATGACGTTCAGCGCCTGTTCGCGGGTGGCGCCGAGGCCGTGCACCGCGATCACCCAGGTGTCCCGGTGGCCCGGCACGAACCAGGCGGGCAGGGGCCCGAGCTCGCCGGGCACGTCGACGTCGGCGAAGTCGAGCCCCAGGGCGGCGGCCGGGTTGCCGACGTACACGTTCGGGGTGAGCCAGACGGCGTCGCCGGGGGCGAAGGTGCCGTGCGTGACCCGCTCCAGGCGCCGTACGACGGTGTCGGCGGTGTGCGCGGCCGTGCCGAGCACGGGTCCGACGACCGCGTGCGAGCCGTCGCCGGCCAGGCCGTAGGTGCCCGGACGCAGCGAGGCGAGATCGCGGGTGAGGGTGATCCGGCCGGGTGCCGTGCCGTGCACGGTGAGCCGGGGTTCGGTGGGCAGCGGACGGCCCGCGGGTGCCTTCAGCGCGGCGTCGCTGGCGAGCCGGCCGGCGGCCACGGAGGCCGCGCCGGCGGCCAGCACGGCGGTGAGTGCGGCGGCGGTGGCTCTGACGGTGCGCACGGCTCCAGTGTCGGGGCGGTCCGTGCGCACGGCCAGTGGAAGGGCGGGCCGGGGCCCGCGCGGTCCCGGCAGCACGGGACGCCCGCGGCGCGGCCGGCCGGCGGCGCGGCGCAGCGGCGCGGGCAGGACGTGCGCGAGCCGGTCGAGCAGGGGCTGGAACGAGGGGCTGGGCGGCAAGGGGTCACCTCCGTTGGCCGTACCCCTTCAAACGTGCCCCGGCTTCGGCCATGTGTGCCTCCGTCAGCAGGGAAGGCGTCAGACCCGGCACGGAGGACGCCGTCAGCCACAGGCGGCACATCCACTCCAACTGGGCGGTGCGGTCGTAGGCCTGGTCGAGGCCGGCGCCGTAGGTGATCGTGCCGTGGTTGCGCAGCAGGCAGCCGGAGCGGCCGTCGAGGGCCCGGAGCATGTTCTGTGCCAGTTCGTCGGTGCCGTAGGTCGCGTAGGGCGCGACGCGGACGACGCCGCCCAGGGCGCCGGCCATGTAGTGGACCGGAGGCAGCTCGGTCACGAGGGTGGAGACGGCCGTGGCGTGCACGGCGTGGGTGTGGACGACGGCGCGGGCGTCGGTGGTGCGGTAGACGGCCAGGTGCATGGGCAGTTCGCTGGTCGGCACGAGGGTGCCGACGACCTGCCGTCCGGCGAGGTCGACGCCGGTGATGTCGGCGGCGGTCAGCCGGTCGTACGGCACACCGGACGGCGTGACGAGCACGAGGTCGCCGACGCGCGCCGAGACGTTGCCCGAGGTGCCGACGACCAGTCCGTCGGCGACGGTCCGGCGGGCCGTCGCGACCAGCGCCTCCCACGCGTCCGCCGCCTCGCCGTACGCCACGGCAGCCCCGGCAGCACCCTCATCGCCCCCGTCCGCCCCATGGATGCCGTCCGTCCCGTGCGCGCCCCGCCGCTGTTCCGCCATGCCGCGATCCTGCCAGCCGGCCCGGCGGGGGCGGCCCGCGCGCCCCTTTCCGGCCGGAAGTCGTGCCCCCGAACGGGTGGACATGGGGTGAACCGTCGGGAGTCGGCCCGGTTCCCGAACACCGGTCATTCAATGATCTGACCTGATCGCCCGAACGACGGTCCACCGCCACTCCAGGGGGACGCATGGCCCGTGACCGCACACCCTCCCGTTCCCGCCGTCGCGCCGGTGCCCTCGCCGCCGCCACCGCCGCGCTGACCCTCGCGGGCGCCCAGGCCGCCTCCGCCGTGGCCGCCGGGTCGCCCGCCACCTCCCTGGGGCTGCCGATGGGGCACGACGTCTCGTCGCACCAGAAGCACGTCGACTGGCCGGCCGCACGCTCGGAGGGCGCCCGGTTCACCTACGTCAAGGCGACCGAGTCCACCACCTACCGCAACCCCTACTTCCACCGGCAGTACGCCGGCGCCCGCCGGGCGGGCCTGATCCGCGGCGCGTACCACTTCGCGCGCCCGGACCGCTCCTCGGGCGCCACGCAGGCGTCGTACTTCGTGCGGCACGGCGGCGACTGGCGTGCGGACGGCTGGACGCTGCCGCCCGCGCTCGACATCGAGTACAACCCGTACAACCGGAAGCACCGCTGCTACGGGCTGGGGTGGAAGCGGATGGTCCGCTGGATCCGGTCCTTCAGCGACGAGGTGGCGCGCGAGACCGGCCGCCGGCCGGTCATCTACACCACCGCCGACTGGTGGGACGCGTGCACCGGTGACACGCGCGCCTTCGCCGCCGACCACGCACTGTGGATCGCCCGTCACGGCACGTCGGACCCCGGATCGCTGCCCGGCGGATGGACGGACTGGACCTTCTGGCAGTACGGCGTCCGGGGCGGCCTGCCGGGTGACCAGAATCTCTTTCACGGGCCGCCGGGCATGCTGCGGGCCTTCGCGCGCGGCTGGTAGCCAAGGGGCGGTTGGGGCGTCGGGGCGAACGTCATCCGGAACCTCTCCCACGGACACCGCCACGCCCGCCTCAGTTCACCTTCCGTTCACCCAGATTGCCTACGGTCCAACAGCCAACGACCTCGAACGATTGCCTGGGTAAATGGAAAGCTTCTCGCTGATCCTCGCGATTGTGGTGGTAACCGCACTCGCGTTCGATTTCACGAACGGTTTCCACGACACCGCCAACGCGATGGCCACGACCATCTCGACCGGCGCGCTCAAGCCCAAGGTCGCGGTGGCCATGTCCGCCGCGCTCAACCTTGTAGGCGCCTTCCTCTCGGTGGAGGTCGCCAACACGATCTCCAAAGGTCTCGTCGACGAGACCGGCATCCGTCCCGAGGTCATCTTCGCCGCCCTGGTCGGCGCGATCCTCTGGAACCTGCTGACCTGGCTGGTGGGACTGCCCTCCAGTTCCTCGCACGCCCTGATGGGCGGCCTGATCGGCGCCACCGTCGCCTCCGCCGGCCTCGGCGCGGTCCACGGTGACGTCCTGGTCACCAAGGTGCTGCTGCCGGCGGTCGCCGCCCCGGTGGTGGCGGGTCTGGCGGCCATGCTCTCCACCCGCTTCTCCTACGCCCTCGGCGACAAGGCGGACGGCGAGGCCACCCGCAAGGGTTACCGCGCCGGCCAGATCGCCTCCGCCGGCCTGGTCTCCCTCGCGCACGGCACCAACGACGCGCAGAAGACCATGGGCATCATCACCCTGGCACTGATCGCGGGCGGTGCCGTCTCGCCGGGCTCCAACCCTCCCACCTGGGTGATCCTCTCCGCGGGCCTGGCCATCGCGCTCGGCACCTACATCGGCGGCTGGCGCATCATCCGCACCATGGGCACCGGCCTGACCGACCTGGAGCCGCGTCAGGGCTTCGCCGCCCAGACCAGCGCGGCCACCGCCATCCTGGCCTCCTCGCACCTCGGCTTCTCCCTCTCCACCACCCACGTGGTCTCCGGCTCGGTCATGGGCACGGGCCTGGGCCGCAAGGGCGGTGTGGTCCGCTGGTCCACCGCGACGCGCATGCTCATCGCCTGGGTGCTCACCCTCCCGGCCGCCGCGCTGGTCGGCGCGCTCGCCGAGTACGTCACGGACCTCGGCGACTGGGGCACCGCGATCGTCGCCGTCTTCCTGGTCGCCGCCAGCGCCGCGATCTGGAAGTACTCCCGGCGCGAGGTCGTGGACCACACCAGCGTCGTCGCCGACACGGCCGAGGAGCCGCCCGGCGTGGTGACCACCGCGATCGCCATGGTGACCCCGCCGCCCACCGGCACCGTCACCGAGGACCTCACGGCCACGATCCCGGCCCCGGTCCCGACCGAGCCCGTGACCCCGGCGGTCCCGCCGGCCGCAACGGTCTGACCCCGAGCACCCGGTACTGAAGGAAGCAACCCATGAAGATCGACTGGGCGGCCATCGGCTCCGTCTTCGGCGTCAGCCTCGCGTTCGCGGTGGGCCTGGTGGCCCTGTTCACCCTCGGCATCAACGGCCTGGCCCGGCGCGAGAAGGCCACCGCGCAGGGCGGCTCGGCGGCGCTCGCCGCCACCGGCGCGTACGTCTGCTTCGCGGCGTGCGCGGCCGCGGTGGCCTACGGCATCTACCTGATCGTCGTCAAGCCCTGACGCACCGTTCGAAAGGCCCCCCGCCGGAACTCTCCGGCGGGGGGCCTTTCGGCTGCCCTGCCCTTGCCGGTGTGGGCCTCAGCACACTCTCCCCGCGCAGGTCAAAGGCAAGTTGACGGCCCTTCCGGGCGCGTGGTGGACTGCCCAGGCCAAGTACGGCGGCAGAAGAGGAAGCCGGTGCGAATCCGGCGCGGTCCCGCCACTGTCACCGGGGAGGTCATCCCCGGGAGCCAGGAACTCTCACCGCCGGTCTCGTCGAACCAGGGCGCGGACACCCTGAGTGAGGACATATCGCCATGCGCGGCTGCCGACCGACGTTCACCCACCGGACCCCGCCTGCCCTGACGACCGGCTGACCCGATGGGTGCCGATCGCCGTTACGCGTACGGCGCCGCCGCCGGCCTCCTCGGCGACCTGCTCCTCGGCGATCCGCGCCGGGGCCATCCGGTCGCCGCGTTCGGGCGGGCCGCCGGGGCCGTGGAACGGGTGCTGTGGCGCGACCACCGCGGGTGGGGCGCGCTGCACACCGGCGTGTGCGCCGGAGCCGCTGTCGCGCTCGGAACGCTCGCCGAACGCGCCGTACACCGCTCCCCCGCCGCCGGCGTCGCGCTGACCGCGGCCGCCACCTGGGCCGTCGTCGGGGGCACTTCGCTCGCCCGGGAGGCCCGGGCCGTCGGCCACGCCCTGGAGTCCGGTGACCTGCCGGCCGCCCGCGCGCGGCTGCCGCACCTGTGCGGCCGCGACCCGCAGGCGCTGGACGCCGACGGGATCGCCCGGGCCGTGGTCGAGTCGGTCGCCGAGAACACCTCCGACGCCGTCGTCGGCGCCCTGGTGTGGGGTGCCGTGGCCGGGGTGCCCGGGCTGCTCGGCTTCCGGGCCGTCAACACCCTGGACGCGATGGTGGGTCACAGGTCCCCCCGCCACCTGCGCTTCGGCTGGGCCTCCGCCCGCCTCGACGACGTCGCCGGCTGGCCGGGCGCGCGGCTGACCGCCGTGCTCGCCGCCGCGGCCGGTCCCGACCCCCGCGGCGCCCTGCGGGCCTGGAAGGCCGACGCCCATCGGCACCCGAGCCCCAACGCCGGTCCGGTGGAGGCGTCCTTCGCGGGCGCCCTGGGGCTGCGCCTCGGCGGGACGCTGTCCTACGGCGGCCGGGTGGAGCACCGGCCCGTGCTGAACGGGGGGTCCGGGCGGGCCGTCCGGGTCACCGACATCGACCGGGCCGTACGGCTCTCCCGCCGGGTCGGCCTGCTCGCGCTCGGCGTCACCGTCGCCGCGCGCCTCCTCGTGAAGGGACGTGGCAAGTGAACGGTGGTCTCCTCGTCGCCGGCACCACCTCCGACGCCGGCAAGAGCGTCGTGACGGCCGGTATCTGCCGCTGGCTGGTGCGCCAGGGCGTGAAGGTGGCGCCGTTCAAGGCGCAGAACATGTCCCTGAACTCGTTCGTGACGCGCGAGGGCGCGGAGATCGGGCGGGCGCAGGCCATGCAGGCCCAGGCCTGCCGGATCGAGCCGACCGCGCAGATGAACCCCGTGCTGCTGAAGCCGGGCGGCGAACAGAGCAGCCAAGTGGTGCTGCTGGGCAGGCCGGTGGGCGAGCTGAGCGCCCGCGGCTACCACGGCGGGCGCCAACAGCGGCTGCTGGGCACGGTGCTGGACTGTCTGGCCGAGTTGCGGGGCACGTATGACGCGGTGATCTGTGAGGGGGCGGGAAGCCCGGCCGAGATCAATCTGCGGCGCACCGACATCGTCAACATGGGCATCGCACGGGGCGCCGGGCTGCCCGTGCTGGTGGTGGGCGACATCGACCGCGGGGGCGTCTTCGCCTCCTTCTTCGGCACCGTCGCCCTGCTCTCCCCGGCGGACCAGGAACTGGTCGCCGGGTTCCTGGTGAACAAGTTCCGGGGCGACGTCGGCCTGCTGGAGCCGGGCCTCGACATGCTCCGGGACCTCACCGGACGGCGGACGTACGGCGTGCTGCCCTTCCGGCACGGGCTCGGCATCGACGAGGAGGACGGACTGCGGGTGTCGCTGCGCGGCACCGTCCGGGAGTCCACCGTCGCTCCCCCGGTCGGCGAGGACGTGCTGCGCGTCGCCGTGTGCGCGATCCCGCTCATGTCCAACTTCACCGACGTGGACGCGCTGGCCGCCGAACCGGGCGTCGTGGTGCGGTTCGTGGACCGGCCCGAGGAACTCGCCGACGCCGACCTGGTGGTGGTCCCGGGCACCCGCGGGACCGTGCGGGCCCTCGCGTGGCTGCGGGAGCGCGGCCTCGCCGACGCGCTGCGCGCACGGGCCGCCGAGGGACGGCCGACCCTCGGCATCTGCGGCGGCTTCCAGATCCTCGGCGAGCACATCGAGGACGAGGTCGAGTCGCGGGCCGGAGAGGTCCCCGGGCTCGGACTGCTGCCGGTGCGGGTGCGGTTCGCCCGGGAGAAGACCCTGACCCGGCCCACCGGCGAGGCCCTGGGCGAACGGGTCGAGGGCTACGAGATCCACCACGGGGTGGCCGAGGTCCTGGGCGGGGACGCCTTCCTGGACGGCTGCCGGGTCGGAGCGACCTGGGGCACGCACTGGCACGGCTCGCTGGAGTCGGACGGCTTCCGGCGGGCCTTCCTGCGCGAGGTCGCGGCCGCCGCGGGGCGCCGCTTCGTGCCGGCCCCCGACACCTCGTTCGCCGCGCTGCGCGAGGAGCAGCTCGACCGGCTCGGCGACCTGATCGAACAGCACGCGGACACGGACGCGCTGTGGCGGCTCATCGAGTCGGGCGCGCCGCAAGGACTGCCTTTCATTCCACCGGGAGCGCCCGCATGAGCACTGTGTTGTTGTTGTCGACCGCCGACACGGACCTGCTGGCGGCCCGGGCCTCCGGCGCGGACTACCGCATCGGCAACCCGACCCGCGTCGACGTGGCCGGGGAGCTGCCCCGGCTGCTCGACGGCGCCGACCTCGCCGTCGTCCGGCTGCTGGGCGGCAAGCGGGCGTGGGAGGACGGGCTGGCCGCCCTGAAGGCGTCCGGTGTGCCGACCGTGCTGCTGGGCGGCGAGAGCGTGCCGGACGCCGAGCTGATGGCCGAGTCGTCGGTCCCGGCCGGTGTGGTGGCGGAGGCGCTGCGGTACCTGGTCGAGGGCGGTCCCGCGAACCTGGCCGAGCTGGCGCGGTTCCTCTCCGACACCGTGCTGCTGACCGGCGAGGGGTTCGAGGAGCCGCAGGACATGCCGGAGTACGGCGTGCACGGGACGTACGAGCTGCGCGAGGGCCGGCCCACCGTGGGCGTGCTGTTCTACCGCGCGCACGAACTGAGCGGCAACACCGGCTTCGTGGACACCCTGTGCGCCGCGATCGAGGCGAAGGGCGCCAACGCCCTGCCCGTGTACTGCGGTTCGCTGCGCGGCGCGGACGGCGGGCTGTACGAGCTGCTGGCGAAGACCGACGCGCTGGTGGCCACGGTGCTCGCGGCCGGCGGCACGCACGCCTCGCAGGCGTCCGCGGGCGGTGACGAGGAGTCCTGGGACATCGGGGCGCTCGCCGACCTGGACGTCCCCGTGCTGCAGGGGCTGTGCCTGACCTCCTCCCGCGCCGCCTGGGAGGCGTCCGACGCCGCCCTCTCCCCGATGGACGCGGCGATGCAGGTCGCGATCCCCGAGTTCGACGGCCGCCTGATCACCGTGCCGTTCTCCTTCAAGGAGCAGGGCCCGGACGAGGTCCCGGTGTACGTCGCCGACCCCGAGCGGGCCGCCCGGGTGGCCGGGATCGCCCTGCGGCACGCCCGGCTGAAGCACCGGCCGAACGCCGAGAAGCGGATCGCGCTGGTCTTCACGGCGTACCCGACCAAGCATTCACGGGTCGGCAACGCGGTGGGCCTCGACACGCCCGCGTCGGCGGTGCGGGTCCTGGACGCCCTGCGGGACGCGGGCTACGGCCTCACCGAATACCCCGACAACGGCGACGAGTTGATTCATCGGCTGATCGAGGCCGGCGGTCACGACGTCGAGTGGCTGACGGAGGAGCAGCTGGCCGCGGCGCCCGCCCGGGTCCCGCTGGCCGACTACCGGGCGTGGTTCGAGACGCTGGACCCCGAACTGCGGGACGCCATGACCGAGGCGTGGGGCGAACCGCCGGGCAGCCTGTACGTGGACGGCGACGACATCGTGCTGGCCGCCCTGCGGTTCGGGAACGTCGTCGTGATGATCCAGCCGCCGCGCGGCTTCGGCGAGAACCCGATCGCGATCTACCACGACCCGGACATGCCGCCCTCGCACCACTACATGGCGGCCTACCGCTGGCTCGACCGGAGCTTCGGCGCGGACGCCGTGGTCCACATGGGCAAGCACGGCACCATGGAGTGGCTGCCGGGCAAGGGCCTCGGCCTGAGCGGCGGCTGCGCGCCGGACGCGGTCCTCGGCGAACTGCCGCTGATCTACCCGTTCATCGTCAACGACCCCGGCGAGGGCACCCAGGCCAAGCGGCGCGGGCACGCCACCGTCGTGGACCACCTCGTCCCGCCGATGGCCCGCGCCGACACCTACGGCGACCTGGCCAAGCTGGAGCAGCTCCTCGACGAGTACGCGCTCGTCTCCGACCTGGACCCGGCGAAGGCCCCGGCCGTCCGCGCGCAGATCTGGACGCTGGTCAAGGCGGCCGAGCTGCACCACGACCTGCATGTGGACGAGCAGCCGGACGACGAGGCGTTCGACGAGTTCGTCATGCACATCGACGGCTACCTGTGCGAGATCAAGGACGTGCAGATCCGCGACGGCCTGCACATCCTGGGCGGCGGTCCGGTCGGCGAGCCGCGGGTGAACCTGGTCCTGGCGGTGCTGCGGGCCGCGCAGGTGTGGGGCGGGCAGGCGAACGCCCTGCCGGGTCTGCGGGCCTCGGTGGCCGCGCACTTCGGGCTGGTGGAGAAGGAGCTGCTGGCCGAGCCCGGCGCCCCGGTGAAGGTGCCGGTGGAGCTGACCGACCTGGTGGACGGTCCGGCCCGCACCGCCTCCGACGCGATCGACCTGCTGGAGCAGTTGTGCCGGCGGGCGGCGGAAGCCATGGAGGCCCGGGCCTGGGACCGTGCGGTCGTCCCCGCCGTGCTGCGCGGCGTGCTGGGCGCCGAACTGCCCGAGGCGGTGGCCGTGCTGGAGTTCGCCTGCGCCGAGGTCGTGCCGCGCCTGGCCCGCACCACCGACGAGATCGGGCACATCCTGCATGCCCTAAACGGCGGTTACGTCCCGGCGGGCCCGTCCGGATCGCCGACCCGGGGTCTGGTCAACGTCCTGCCGACCGGCCGGAACTTCTACTCGGTCGACCCCAAGGCGATCCCGTCGCGGCTGAGCTGGGAGGTCGGGCAGTCGCTCGCCGACTCGCTCGTCGCCCGCTACCTCCAGGACTCCGGCGACTACCCGCGCTCGGTGGGCCTGACCGTGTGGGGCACGTCCGCGATGCGCACCCAGGGCGACGACATCGCCGAGATCCTGGCCCTGCTGGGCTGCCGTCCGGTGTGGGACGAGGCGTCCCGCCGGGTGACCGGCTTCGAGGTGATCCCCCTGGCGGAGCTGGGCCGGCCGCGCATCGACGTCACGGTCCGCATCTCCGGCTTCTTCCGGGACGCGTTCCCGCACGTGGTCGGGCTGATCGACGACGCGGTGCGCGCGGTGGCCGAGCTGGACGAGCCGGCCGACCGGAACTTCGTGAAGGCGCACGCCGACGAGGACACCGCCGGGCACGGCGACCGGCGCCGCGCCACGGCCCGTGTCTTCGGCTCCAAGCCGGGCGCGTACGGCGCCGGTCTGCTGCCGCTGATCGACGCCCGCAACTGGCGCTCCGACGCCGATCTCGCCGAGGTGTACGCGGTGTGGGGCGGCTACGCGTACGGCCGCGGGCTCGACGGGCGGGCGGCGCGCGGCGACATGGAGACGGCGTTCCGGCGGATCGCGGTCGCCGCGAAGAACGTCGACACCCGCGAGCACGACCTGGTCGACGCCGACGACTACTTCCAGTACCACGGCGGCATGGTCGCCATGGTCCGGCACCTGACCGGCGCCAACCCCGAGGCGTACGTGGGCGACAGCGCCGTACCGGACCAGGTGAGGACCCGCACGCTGGGCGAGGAGACGCACCGGGTGTTCCGGGCCCGGGTGGTCAACCCGCGCTGGATGGCGGCGATGCGCCGGCACGGCTACAAGGGCGCCTTCGAGATGGCGGCGACCGTGGACTACCTGTTCGGCTACGACGCCACGGCGGGCGTGGTCGACGACTGGATGTACGAGAAGCTCAGCGCGGAGTACGTCTTCGACCCGGAGAACCGTGACTTCATGAAGCAGTCCAACCCGTGGGCGCTGCGCGGGATCACCGAGCGGCTGCTGGAGGCGGCGGACCGCGGACTGTGGGCGGAGCCGGACGCGGAGACGCTGGAGCGGCTGCGCGCCACCTATCTGGAGCTGGAAGGCGACTTGGAGGGCGACCAGTGACCACCCCCTTCCCCTTTACGGCCGTCGTCGGCCAGGACGACCTGCGGCTGGCGCTGCTGCTGAACGCCGTCTCACCGGCGGTCGGCGGTGTGCTGGTGCGCGGCGAGAAGGGCACCGCCAAGTCGACGGCCGTGCGCGCGCTCTCGGCGCTGCTGCCGGCGGTCGCCGTGGTGCCCGGCTGCCGTTTCTCCTGCGACCCGGCCGCGCCGGACCCGGCGTGCCCCGACGGCCCGCACGAGCCGGGCGGCGGTGCGGACCGGCCGGCGCGCATGGTCGAGCTGCCGGTCGGTGCCTCCGAGGACCGGCTGGTCGGCGCGCTCGACATCGAGCGGGCGCTCGCCGAGGGCGTCAAGGCGTTCGAGCCGGGCCTGCTGGCCGACGCGCACCGCGGCATCCTGTACGTCGACGAGGTCAACCTGCTCCACGACCACCTGGTCGACCTGCTGCTGGACGCGGCGGCGATGGGCGCCTCGTACGTGGAGCGCGAGGGCGTCTCCGTACGGCACGCGGCCCGCTTCCTGCTGGTAGGCACCATGAACCCGGAAGAGGGCGAGCTGCGGCCGCAGTTGCTGGACCGGTTCGGGCTGACCGTGGAGGTCGCCGCCTCCCGGGAGCCGGAGCAGCGGGTGGAGGTGGTACGGCGCCGGCTGGCGTACGACGACGATCCGGACGGTTTCGCCGCGCGCTGGGCCGAGGAGGAGGCCGCCGTACGGCAGCGGATCGTGGCGGCGCGGCGGCTGCTGCCCGAGGTGCGCCTCGGCGACGGCGCGCTGCGGCAGATCGCGGCGACCTGCGCGGCCTTCGAGGTGGACGGCATGCGGGCCGACATCGTGATGGCGCGCACGGCGACCGCGCTGGCCGCGTGGGCCGGGCGGACCGACGTGCTCGCCGAGGACGTACGGCAGGCCGCGCTGCTCGCGCTGCCCCACCGGCGCCGGCGCAACCCGTTCGACGCGCCGGGGCTGGACGAGGACAAGCTGGACGACACGCTGGAGCAGTACGCCGGGGACGACGACGACGGCGAGGACGATCCCGATCCGGACGGTCCCGGCGGGGGCGGCGGCGGGCCGCGCCCCGACGACGGGCCGCAGGGGGGCGGCGACACCGCCACGCCGCCGGAGGCCGACCAGGGGGGCGGGGACACCGCCGCGCGGCCGGAGGCCGGCGAGGGCGGGGAGCCGCGGGCGTCCGGCGCGCGGGAGCAGGCCGCGGCACCGGCGGCCGAGCCCTTCCGGACCAAGGCGCTGAGCGTCCCCGGCCTCGGTGAGGGCGCCGCGGGCCGGCGCTCGCGGGCGCGCACCGAGCACGGCCGGACCACCGGGGCCAGGCGGCCCCGGGGCACGCTGACCAAGCTGCACCTGGCGGCCACCGTGCAGGCGGCCGCCCCGCACCAGCGGGCACGCGGCCGGTCAGGGCCGGGGCTGGTGATCCGCCGGGACGATCTGCGGCAGGCGACCCGGGAGGGGCGCGAGGGCAACCTCGTGCTGTTCGTGGTCGACGCCTCCGGGTCGATGGCGGCACGGCAGCGGATGGGCGCGGTGAAGGGCGCCGTGCTGTCGCTGCTGCTGGACGCCTACCAGCGGCGGGACAAGGTGGGTCTGGTGACCTTCCGGGGTGCCGCGGCCGAGGTGGCGCTGCCGCCGACCTCCTCCGTGGACGCGGCGGCGGCCCGGCTCGGGTCGCTGCCGACCGGCGGGCGCACCCCGCTCGCGGCCGGGCTGCTCAAGGCGCACGAGGTGCTGCGGGTGGAGCGGCTGCGGGACCCGGCACGGCGGGCGCTGGTCGTGGTGGTGACCGACGGGCGGGCCACGGACGGAGGGGCGGCGCGAAGCGCCTCCGGCCGGGGTGGTGGCCGGGCGACGGGTGGGAGCGAGCCGGTGGCACAGGCCGGCCGCGCGGCCCGGCTGTTCGCGGCCGACGGGGTGGCCTCGGTGGTCGTGGACTGCGAGTCGGGGCCGGTGCGGCTCGGGCTCGCCGGGCAGCTCGCGGGAGAGCTGGGCGGTACGGCCGTGACGCTGGACGGGCTGCGGGCCGACTCGATCGCCGGTCTGGTCAGGGACGTGCAGGGGACGCAGAGGACGCCGAGGAGGGCCGCGTAATGCCGCAGGGACAGCCGAATGTGGTGCCGGACGACGGACTGACGACCCGGCAGCGGCGCAACCGGCCGCTGGTCGTGGTCCACACGGGCATCGGCAAGGGCAAGTCGACGGCCGCGTTCGGGCTCGCGCTGCGCGCCTGGAACCAGGGCTGGCCGATCGGGGTGTTCCAGTTCGTCAAGTCGGCGAAGTGGAAGGTCGGCGAGGAGAACGCGCTGCGCGTGCTGGGGGCGTCCGGCGAGGGCGGGACCGTCGCCTGGCACAAGATGGGCGAGGGCTGGTCCTGGGTCCAGCGGGACGCGCAGATGGACAACGAGGAGAAGGCCCGGGAGGGCTGGGAGCAGGTCAAGCGCGACCTGGCGGCCGAGACGTACCGGCTGTACGTGCTGGACGAGTTCGCGTACCCGATGCACTGGGGGTGGGTCGACACCGAGGAGGTGGTCGACGTGCTGCGGAACCGGCCCGGCACCCAGCACGTGGTGATCACCGGCCGCAACGCGCCCGAGAAGCTCGTGGACTTCGCCGACCTGGTCACCGACATGTCCAAGGTGAAGCACCCGATGGACGCCGGCCAGAAGGGCCAGAAGGGCATCGAGTGGTGACGTCGTCGGTGCCTCGGCTGGTCATCGCCGCGCCCTCCTCGGGCAGCGGCAAGACCACCGTCGCCACGGGGCTGATGGCCGCGTTCGCCGCGCGGGGGCTCGCCGTGTCCCCGCACAAGGTGGGGCCGGACTACATCGACCCCGGGTACCACGCGCTCGCGACCGGGCGGACGGGCCGGAACCTGGACGCCTACCTGTGCGGTCCCGACCTGGTCGCCCCGCTGTTCCTGCACGGGGCGCGGGGGTGCGACCTGGCGGTCGTCGAGGGCGTGATGGGGCTGTACGACGGCGCCGCGGGCGAGGGGGAGCTGGCGTCCACCGCCCAGGTCGCCAAGCTGCTCGGGGCGCCGGTGGTGCTGGTCGTGGACGCGTCGTCGCAGTCGCGGTCGGTGGCGGCGCTGGTGCACGGGTTCGCGTCCTGGGACCCCGAGGTGCGGATCGGGGGCGTGATCCTGAACAAGGTCGGCTCCGAGCGGCACGAGGCGCTGCTGCGGGAGGCGCTGGACGCCTCCGGCGTGCCCGTGCTGGGGGTGCTGCGGCGGGCCGCCCAGGTGGACACGCCGTCCCGGCACCTCGGGCTCGTGCCGGTCGCCGAGCGGCGCTCCGCCGCGGTCGAGGCGGTCGCCGCGATGGCGGCGCAGGTGTCCCGTGGTTGTGATCTGGACGCGCTGGAAGTGCTTGCCCGGGGGGCCGGTGCCGTCCCAGGGGGCTCTGAACCCTGGACCCCCGCCTCGCCCGCCCATCACCCGACTCGGCCCGCCGATGAGCGGGCGCCCGTCGTCGCCGTGGCCGGTGGGCCCGCGTTCAGCTTCTCCTACGCCGAGCACACCGAGCTGCTCGCCGCCGCCGGGGCCGAGGTCGTCACCTTCGACCCGCTGCGCGAGGAGCGGCTGCCCGAGGGGACCGCCGGGCTGGTCGTCGGGGGCGGGTTCCCCGAGGTGTACGCCGGTGAGCTGTCCGCCAACGAGCCGCTGCGCAAGGAGATCGCGGAACTGGCCCTCGGCGGCGCCCCGGTGGCGGCCGAGTGCGCCGGGCTGCTCTACCTCTGCCGCGAGCTGGACGGCCGGCCCATGTGCGGGGTGCTGGACGCGACCGCCCGGATGACGGAACGGCTCACCCTCGGCTACCGCGACGCGGTGGCCGTCGGGGACAGTGTGCTGGCCGCCACCGGAACCCGGATGCGCGGGCACGAGTTCCACCGCACGCTCGTCGAGCCCGGCGCCGGCGCCGCTCCCGCCTGGGGCCTGCTGGCCCCGGCCCGGCGGGTCGAAGGTTTCGTGCAGCAGGGCGTGCACGCGAGTTATCTGCACACGCACTGGGCGTCCGAGCCCGGTGTGGCCCGTCGGTTCGTGGAGAGGTGCCGGACGTCATGAGCAGCAGGCTGGTCGGTGTCGGGGTCGGTCCCGGTGACCCGGAGCTGGTGACCGTCAAGGGGGTCAACGCGCTGCGCGCGGCGGACGTCGTCGTCGTCCCCGTGCTGGACAGCGGGGAGCGCGGGCGGGCCGAGGCGACCGTGTTGCACTACGTGCCCGAGGACAAGGTCGTCCGGGTGGTGTTCGCGCTGAACGAGCGGACCGACCGGGCCCGGCGGGAGGCGGCCTGGGACGCGGCCGGCGCGCGGGTGGCCGGGCTGCTCGAACGGTTCGGCTCCGTCGCCTTCGCCACCATCGGGGACCCGAACGTGTACTCGACGTTCACGTACCTCGCGCAGACGATCGCCGGTCTTGTGCCGGGGGTCGTGGTGGAGACCGTGCCGGGGATCACCGCCATGCAGGACCTGGCGGCGCGCTCGGGCGCCGTGCTCACCGAGGGGACCGAGCCGCTGACGCTGGTGCCGGTGACGGCGGGTTCCGCCGTGCTGAAGGAGGCGCTGGCCGGGCCGGGGACCGTGGTGGCGTACAAGTTCGGGCGGCAGGCCGCCGAGGTGGCCGAGGCGCTGCGGGAGACGGGCCGGATCGAGGACGCCGTGTGGGGGTCCGCGCTCGGGCTGCCCGAGGAGTCGGTGCGGTCGGCCGCGGAGCTGGACGGGGCGCCGCTGCCGTACCTGTCCACCCTGATCGCTCCGCCGCGGCGCGAGGGCGGACGGGGCGGGAAGCTGTGAGCCGGTACGTGGACCGGACGGCGCGGGAAGCCGTGAGCCGGCCCGCGGGCCTTGCGGTGCGGTCAGCCGCCGGAGACGCCGACCACCAGCCAGATGAAGGCGGCGCCCGCCACCGTGCACAGCAGGGTGGAGCGGGCGGGGTGCTCGTGGTGGGCCTCGGGGAGGATCTCGGCGGCGGCGAGGTAGAGCAGCACGCCGCCGAAGAGGCCGAGATAGCCGCCGAGCACCGGTTCGGGGATGTGGAAGAACACGGTCGACAGCGCGCCCACCAGGGGTGCGCAGGCGTCCGCCACGAGCATGCCTATCGC
This sequence comes from Streptomyces sp. IBSBF 3136, assembly GCF_036815105.1. Taxonomy (NCBI): domain Bacteria; kingdom Bacillati; phylum Actinomycetota; class Actinomycetes; order Kitasatosporales; family Streptomycetaceae; genus Streptomyces; species Streptomyces sp. IBSBF 3136. Next base: position 16,445 of record NZ_JAJSZC010000020.1, on the reverse strand, counting down.
CCGGCGGCGCGCGTTGCCGTACAGGCTGGTGATGGTGAAGGTGTTGAAGCCGTCGGCGAAGTCGTGCGCGATCACGGCGAGCGCGACGGAGGTGCCCATGCCGCCGCCCACCTGGAAGGCCGCGCCGATCGCCACACCGTCCATGGCGCTGTGTCCGACCATGGCGGCGGCCGCCGTCAGGCCCACCTCGGGCGCCCGGTGGCTGTGCTCGGCGCCGCCGTGGGCGGCCTGCCGGGCGGCCAGGGTGCGCTCGACCAGATGGGCGAGCAGGAATCCGGCCACGAACAGCAGCAGCGCCGCGGGCACGCCGAAGATCTCGCGGTCGGCCGCGTGCAGGGCCTCCGGGAGCAGGTCGAGGCCGACCACGCCGAGCATCAGACCGCCGGCCAGGCCCAGGACCAGGTGCCTGCGGTCGGTCACGCGCTGAGCCGTCCAGCCGCCGGCCAGCGTCATCAGGAACGCGCCGAGCGCGACGAAGACCGCCATAGGCCCCTTGCTATCCGATGGAGGCGCCTTCGCGCACATCCGGGGGCGCGCACAAGCTCCCAGACCCCGACATTTCACTGATTCCGACTTGCGTTTCCCGTACGAGAGGACCCCTCCCATGGCCGATGCCCCCACCGGCAAGGTGACCTTCGTCGGTGCCGGCCCCGGCGCCGCCGACCTGCTGACCTTCCGTGCCGCGCGCGCGATCGCCGAGGCCGACGTGGTGATCTGGGCGGCCAGCCTGGTCCAGGCGGAGGTCCTCGAGCACGCGCGCGAGGGCGCGGAGATCCTGGACTCGGCCACCATGTCCCTGGAGGACGTCGTGGCCGTCTACCGGCGCGCCCTGGCCGAGGGGCTGAGGGTGGCGCGGATCCACTCCGGCGACCCGGCGCTGTGGGGCGGTACGCAGGAGCAGCTGGACCGGTGCGCCGAGCTCGGGATCGACACGGAGGTCGTGCCCGGCGTCTCGTCCTTCTCCGCCGTCGCCGCGCTCGCCCGGCGCGAGCTGACCATCCCGGAGGTCGCCCAGTCCGTGGTGCTCACCCGGCTCGGCGGCGGCAAGACGCCGATGCCGCCCGGTGAGGAGGTGCGCGAGTTCGCCCGGCACGGCACCACCATGGCGGTCTTCCTGTCGGCGGCCCGCAGCGGGCAGCTGGTGCGGGAGCTGCTGGAGGGCGGCTACCCGACCGACACCCCGGTGGTCGTCGCCTACCAGGCGACCTGGCCGGAGGAGCTGATCGCGCGGTGCACGATCGGCACGCTGGAGGAGACCGTCAAGGAGCACAAGCTCTGGAAGCACACGCTGTTCCTGGTCGGCCCGGCGCTGGCCGCCCACGGGACCCGGTCGCACCTGTACCACCCGGGGCACTTCCACGGGTACCGCAAGGCCGACCCGGAGGCCCGCCGGGCCCTGCGCGAACAGCGGGCCAAGAGTTGATCACGGTCGTCGGCACGGGGACGGGCGCGGACGCGCCGCTGCCCGGGGACGTCCTGGCGCGGGCCGCGCTGGTCGTCGGCGGCCGGCGGCACCTGGACGCCGCGCCGCTGCCCGAGGGCGCGGAACGGGTGGTGCTCGGGCCGCTGGCCCCGGCCCTGGACACCATCGGGGAGTACGTCGCCGAGGAACTGCCGGTGGTCGTGCTGGCCTCCGGCGACCCCGGCTTCTTCGGCGTGGTGCGGGCACTGGCCGAGCGGTTCGGCGCCGGTCGTCTCGACGTGCGGCCCGGGGTGTCGTCGGTGGCGGCCGCGTTCGCACGGATCGGCCTGCCGTGGGACGACGCGGTCGTGGTGAGCGCCCACGGCCGGGACCCCCGTACGGCCGTCAACGTCTGCCGGGCGCATCCGAAGGTGGCGGTGCTGACCGGACCCGGGGCCGGGCCGGCCGAGCTGGGCGCCGCGCTGGGCGACGGGCGGGTCCTGGTGGTGGCGAGCGCGCTCGGTGATCCCGAGCGCGAGCGGGTGGAGCGGGTGACGCCCGCCGAGGCCGCCGCCCGCGACTGGGGCACGGCGGTGAACGTGGTGCTGTGCCTGGACGGGCCCCGGGCGCTCGGGGCGGTCCGCACGGTCGCCGGGGCGCCCGCCGGCCCGGCGGCGTGGGCGCTGCACGAGGACGAGTTCGCCCACCGGGACTCGATGATCACCAAGTTCGAGGTGCGGGCGCTGGCGCTGGCCCGGCTCGGGCCGCGCCTGGGCGACCTGGTGTGGGACGTCGGCGCCGGTTCCGGGTCGGTGGCCGTGGAGTGCGCGCGGCTCGGCGCGGCCGTCGTCGCCGTCGAGCGCGCCCCGGACGGGGTGGAGCGCATCCGCGCCAACGCGGCCGCGCACGGGGTCGACGTGCGCGTGGTGCACGGCACGGCGCCGGGGGCGCTGTCCGGCCTCGCCGACGACCCCGACGCCGTGTTCGTCGGCGGCGGCGGGCGTGAACTGCCCGCCGTCGTCACCGCCTGCGCCCGGCGGGCGCGGCGGACGGTCGTCGTGGCCGTGGCCGCGCTCGACCGGGTGCCGGCCGCGCGCGCGGCGCTGGCCGGCGCCGGGTTCGACTGCGACGGGGTGCTGCTGCAGTCCTCGCGTCTCGCGCCGCTGCCCGGGGACGTGACCCGGCTGGCGGCCACCAATCCAGTGTTCCTGCTGTGGGGCGTCAGAACCCCGGTGTCCAGTGAAGGAGTTGCTCAGTGATCGGCCTGATTTCCGCCACCGCGGCGGGGGCGGCGGCGCGGGACCGGCTGGCCGCGGCCTGGCCGGACCGCACGCGGGTGTACGACGGTCCCGTCGGGGAGGCCGTGCGGGCCGCGTTCGCCGAATGCGGCCAGCTGGTGTGCTTCCTCGCCACGGGCGCGGTGGTACGGCTGCTCGCGCCGCTGCTCGGCGACAAGGCGGCCGACCCGGGCGTGGTGTGCGTGGACGAGGGCGGCCGGTTCGCGGTGTCGCTGATCGGCGGCCACGGCGGCGGCGCCAACGAACTCGCCCGCGAGGTGGGTGAGTTGCTGGGCGCCGAGCCGGTGGTGACCACCGCGACGGACGCCGTCGGGCTGCCGGGCCTGGACACGCTGGGACTGCCGTACGAGGGCGCGGTGGCCACGGTCTCCCGCGCCCTGCTGGACGGCGAGCCCGTGGCGCTGGAGGCGGAGGTGGCGTGGCCGCTGCCACCGCTGCCGTTCTCCGCGCGGGGCGAGTACACCGTCCGGCTCACCGACCGGGCCGTCCCGCCGGGCGAGCGCGAGGTGCTGCTCAGGCCGCCGACGCTGGTGGTCGGGGTCGGCGCGTCCAGGGGTGCGCCGGCGGAGGAGGTCGTCGGCCTCGTCGAGGAGGCGCTGCGCGGGGCCGGGCTCAGCGCCGGGTCCGTCGCCGAACTCGCCACCGTGGACGCCAAGTCCGGGGAGCCGGGCATCGTGGCCGCCGCGGCTCGGCTGGGGGTGCCCCTGGTGACGTACTCCGCCGCGGAGCTGGCGGCGGTCGAGGTGCCGAACCCCTCCGGAGCCCCGCTCGCGGCGGTCGGCACCCCGTCCGTGGCCGAGGCCGCCGCCCTGCTGCGCGGCGGTGAACTCCTCGTGCCCAAGCGGAAGTCGGAGCGCGCCGACGGGCAGCCCGCCATGGCGACCTGTGCCGTCGTACGGCGGCCGGGGCGCGGCCGGCTCGCGGTGGTCGGGCTCGGGCCCGGCGCCCGGGACCTGCTCACCCCGCGCGCGGCGGCGGAGCTGCGCCGGGCCTCCGTCCTGGTCGGGCTCGACCAGTACGTCGACCAGATCCGCGACCTGCTGCGGCCCGGCACCCGGGTGCTGGAGTCGGGTCTCGGCGCCGAGGAGGAGCGGGCCCGCACGGCCGTCGCCGAGGCCCGCGCGGGGCACGCGGTGGCGCTGATCGGCAGCGGGGACGCGGGCGTGTACGCCATGGCCTCCCCGGCGCTCGCCGAGGCGTCCGACGACATCGACGTGGTCGGGGTGCCCGGGGTGACGGCCGCGCTGGCCGCCGGGGCGATCCTGGGCGCGCCGCTGGGCCACGACCACGTGTCGATCTCGCTGTCCGACCTGCACACGCCGTGGGAGGTGATCGAGCGCCGGGTGCGCGCGGCGGCCGAGGCGGACCTCGTGGTGACCTTCTACAACCCGCGCTCCCGTGGCCGCGACTGGCAGCTCCCCAAGGCGCTGGCGATCCTCGCCGGGCACCGGGAGCCCGGGACGCCCGTCGGTGTCGTGCGCAACGCGTCGCGGCCGGACGAGTCGAGCCGGGTGACGACGCTGGGCGCTCTCGACGCGGCGACGGTCGACATGATGACGGTCGTGACCGTGGGCAACACGGCGACCCGCGACATCGCGGGACGCATGGTGACGCCGCGCGGCTACCGCTGGCAGAGCACCCGGGAGGAGGCCCGGTGAACCGGATCGTCCACCCCATCGAGCAGGAGTCCTACCGTCGGCTGCGGGCCCGGCTCGACACCTCCGGCTTCCCGCCGCTGACCCGGGCGGTGGTGGAGCGGGTCATCCACTCCGCCGCCGACCTCGGGTACGCGGACGACCTCGTCATGGCCGAGGGCGACCTGGTGAAGGCGCACGCCGCGCTGCACGCCGGGGCGCCGGTCGTGGTGGACGTCGAGATGGTCGGGGCCGGCATCACCCGCCGGGAGACCGTCTGCCGGCTCAAGGACGCCACGGCCGGACCGGGGCTGACCCGCTCGGCGCACGGCATCCGGCTCGCCTACGAGCAGGTCGGGCCCGGCGCCCTGTGGGTGATCGGCAACGCCCCGACCGCGCTGGAGGAGCTGCTGACGCTGGACGCCTCCCCCGCGCTCGTCATCGGCCTGCCCGTCGGCTTCGTCGGAGCGGTCGAGTCCAAGGAGGCGCTGCGCGCGAGCGGGCTGCCCGCCGTGAGCAACGTGTCCGAGAAGGGCGGCTCGGCGGTCGCCTCCGCCGCGCTCAACGCCCTGCTGTACCACCCCGTTTCACCTGAGGAGACCTCGTGACCACCCCGCCCGCCCTGCTCATCGCCGGCCACGGCACCCGTGACGACGCCGGAGCCGAGGCGTTCCGCGACTTCGTCCGGGAGCTGGGCCGCCGCCACCCCGAACTGCCCGTCGCGGGCGGCTTCATCGAGCTGTCCCCGCCGCCGCTGGGCGACGCCGTCGCCGAGCTGGTCGGGCGGGGTGTGCGCCGGTTCGCCGCCGTGCCGCTGATGCTGGTGTCCGCCGGCCACGCCAAGGGCGACATCCCGGCGGCGCTGGCCCGGGAGAAGGAGCGGCACCCGGGGATCTCGTACACCTACGGCCGCCCGCTGGGCCCGCACCCGTCGCTGCTGAACGTGCTGGAGCGGCGCCTCGACGAGGTGCTGGAGGGTACGGACCGCTCCGAGGTGACCGTGCTGCTGGTCGGGCGCGGCTCGACCGACCCGGACGCCAACGCCGAGGTGCACAAGGCGGCCCGGCTGCTGTGGGAGGGGCGCGGGTACGCCGGTGTCGAGACGGCCTTCGTGTCGCTCGCGGCGCCGGACGTGCCGAGCGGCCTCGACCGCTGCGCCATGCTGGGGGCGCGGCGGATCGTCGTGCTGCCGTACTTCCTGTTCACCGGCATCCTGCCGGACCGGGTGCGGCGGCAGACCGAGGAGTGGGCGGCCGCCCACCCGGAGACCGAGGTGCGCTCGGCGGGCGTCATCGGGCCCGAGCCGGAACTGCTGGACCTGGTGATGGAGCGGTACGAGGAGGCCGTCCGCGGTGATCTGCGCATGAACTGCGACTCGTGCGTGTACCGGATCGCGCTGCCGGGCTTCGAGGACAAGGTGGGGCTGCCGCAGCAGCCGCACTTCCACCCGGACGACGACGGGCACCACCACGGGCACCACCATCACGGGGGGCATTCCCACAGCCATGCGCACTGAGGACCCACGGGAAGCCCCGGGCACCGGGCACGATCTGCGGCACCACGGGGACGCCGAGGTGCGCGACGACGGGGCCGGGCTGGTCGACCTCGCCGTCAACGTCCGCGCGGACACGCCTCCGCCCTGGCTGCGCGAGGAGATCTCCGGATCGCTGGCGTCGCTCGCGGCCTACCCGGACGGGCGGGCCGCGCGGGCGGCGGTGGCGGCGCGGCACGGGCTGCCGGTGGAGCGGGTGCTGCTGACGGCGGGGGCGGCGGAGGCGTTCGTGCTGCTGGCGCGGGCGCTGAAAGTGCGCCGGCCGGTCGTCGTGCACCCGCAGTTCACGGAGCCGGAGGCGGCGCTGCGGGACGCCGGGCACACGGTGGACCGGGTGCTGCTGCGTGAGGCGGACGGCTTCCGGCTCGACCCGGCGGCCGTTCCCGAGGACGCGGATCTGGTGGTCATCGGCAACCCGACGAACCCCACGTCGGTGCTGCACCCGGCCGGGACGATCGCCGCACTCGCCCGCCCCGGCCGGACCCTGGTGGTCGACGAGGCGTTCATGGACGCGGTGCCGGGTGAGCGGGAGGCGCTGGCGGGGCGGACCGACGTGCCCGGGCTCGTCGTGCTGCGCAGCCTGACCAAGACGTGGGGTCTCGCCGGGCTGCGGATCGGGTACGTGCTGGCCGCGGCCGGGATCGTCGCGGAGCTGGAGCGCGCCCAGCCGCTGTGGCCGGTGTCGACGCCGGCGCTGGTCGCGGCCCGCGCGTGCGTGGCGCCGCGGGCGCTGGCGGAGGCGGCGCACGCGGCGCACCGGGCGGCCGCGGACCGCGCCCACCTGGTGGCCGGGCTGACCGCCCTGGCGGACCGTGGCGTGCGGGTGGTCACACCCGCGGAGGGCCCGTTCGTGCTGGTCCGCCTGCCGGACGCGGCCGCGCTGCGCCGCCGGCTGCGCGAGCTGGGCTACGCCGTGCGGCGCGGGGACACGTTCCCGGGGCTGGACGAGGAGTGGGTACGGATCGCCGTCCGGGACCGGACCACGGCGAGCGGCTTCCTGCGGGCACTGACAGCGGTCCTGCCGTAACGGGGCCCCGGAGGCCGGGCCCCGCGCACGGACCCCGAAGTCCCCGGACGGGCCGGCGACGGCCGGGCGCCCACCCGCCCGGCCGTGCGGTCCGGTGGGCTCAGCCCCGGCGGCGGCGTGCCACCGTCACCGCTCCGCCGCCCGCCAGGAGCAGCGCCAGCGCGCCGCCCGCGATGTACGGCGTGGTCGAGCTGCCGCCGGTCTCGGCGAGGTCGGCGTGCGAGCCCTGGGGCTTCACGTCGGCGGTGGGGGCCTGGCTCGGTACCGCGTGCCGGGCGGGTACCGGCGCTTCGCAGGTCGCCGCGGCCAGGGTGACCGTTCCTTCCACGTCGGCCACGTTGAGCTTCAGCGGGTTGATCGAGACCTTGAGTCGGAGGGCCGTCGCGGCTGCCGTGCGGGACGTGGTCCGGTGCTGGGACAGGTCGAGCCGGACGTCGCCCACGCCGGGCACCTTCACCTCGGTGGGGCCGCCGGCGGTGAGCGTGACGCGCTTGCCCAGGACCGTGACGGCGCCCAGGACGTTCGCCGAGGCGACGGGCGCCTTCCCGGCCGCGCAGGTCGCCTCGGCGGTGACCGTGCCGACGTCGATCAGGGAGAACAGGGGCAGGCCGGGGACGTGCACCCGGGCGTGCACGAGCCGGACCGAGCCCTCGGCGAGCCTGCCGTTCGCGGTGGCCCTGGCCGACGCCACCTGGGCGCCCAGGACCGTGAACGGCCTGCCGCCGTCGACGCCGTCGAGCCGCGTCGTCAGCGTGGTCCTCTCGGCGCTCGCCGGCGCCTTGACGTCGTTGAGGCTGACCGCGAGCGGGACGTTCACGGACTTGTTCAGCAGGGAGACGTCGAGCCCGGTGCGGAGCACGACGGCGGAGGCGCGACCGTGACCGGTGGTCGCGTGCGCGGCGCCCGCGCCCAGCGCGGCGGGAGCCGCGGTCAGGGCGGTGACCGTCGCGACGGCGGCGAGACGGCGTGCGGGCATACGGAAGAAGTGGCTGTTCAAGGTGGTGGGACCCCCAGAAGGAACTTGCTTGGGACCCGTCAACTTTTACGCACTGTGGGTGAACGGTCAGCCATCCTGCGTTACTTCACTCCATCGTGGAGTTTCAGCACACCTCTTCGAATCGTCGGGCACAGGCGTTCTGCCACCCGCCCGCACCGCCACCCCGCACACCGCCACCCCGCGGCTCCGTCCGCTCCGCTACTCGACGATCCGCCCGTTCAGCACCACCCGGCGCGGCGCCGCGAGCACGCGTACGTCGGCCCGCGGGTCGGACTCGTACACCACCAGGTCGGCCGGCGCGCCCTCCTCCAGGCCGGGACGGCCCAACCAGGCGCGGGCGCCCCAGCTCGTCGCGGACAGCGCGGCGACCGGTGAGAGACCCGCGGTGACCAGTTCGGCGACCTCGGCCGCCACCAGTCCGTGGGCCAGCGAGCCGCCCGCGTCCGTGCCGACGTACACCGGGATGCCGGCGTCGTGGGCGCCGCGCACCGTCTCATAGCGCCGCTCGTGCAGCCTGCGCATGTGCGCCGACCAGCGCGGGTACTTGCGTTCGCCGCCCGCCGCGAGGCTCGGGAAGGTGGCGATGTTGACGAGCGTCGGGACGATCGCGACACCGCGCTCGGCGAACAGCGGGATGAGGTCGTCCGTCAGGCCCGTGGCGTGCTCGATGCAGTCGATGCCCGCCTCGACGAGGTCGCGCAGCGAGGTCTCGGCGAAGCAGTGCGCGGTGACCCGGGCGCCGAGCCGGTGGGCCTCGGCGATGGCCGCCTCGACCGCGTCGCGCGGCCAGCAGGCGGACAGGTCGCCGAGGTCGCGGTCGATCCAGTCGCCGACCAGTTTGACCCAGCCGTCACCGCGCCGGGCCTCCTGGGCGACGTACGCGACGAGGTCGGCGGGCTCGATCTCGTGCGCGTAGTTGCGCATGTAGCGGCGGGTGCGGGCGATGTGCCGGCCGGCTCGGATGATCTTCGGCAGGTCGTCGCGGCCGTCGATCCAGCGGGTGTCGGAGGGCGAGCCGGCGTCCCGGATGAGGAGGGTGCCGGTCTCCCGGTCGGTCAGCGCCTGCTTCTCGGCGGTGTCCGCGTCGACCGGGCCCTCGGCGCCCAGCCCGACGTGGCAGTGCGCGTCGACCAGGCCGGGCAGTGCCCAGCCCTCGACGGTCCGCACCTCGCGGGCGCCGGCGGGGCGGTCGTAGGAGACGCGGCCCCCGACCACCCACAGTCCGTCGCGGACGTCCTCGGGTCCCGCCAGGACCCGGCCCTTCACGTGCAGCACCGGCTGATCGCTCATGCACCGCACCTTAGTGAGCTAGGACCCGGCCTCGCCCACCTGGTCCGAGGTCTCCTCCTCGACCTCGGCCATCGCCGGGTCGAGCAGCCGGGACAGGAAGTGCCGGGTGCGCTCGTGCCGCGGGGCGCCGATGACCTGGTCGGGGCTGCCGTCCTCGACGACGACGCCGCCGTCCATGAAGACGACCCGGTCGGCGACCTCGCGCGCGAAGGTCATCTCGTGGGTGACGACCATCATGGTCATGCCCTCTTCGGCGAGTCCGCGCATCACGGCGAGGACGTCCCCGACGAGTTCCGGGTCGAGCGCGGAGGTCGGCTCGTCGAAGAGCATCACGTCGGGGCCCATGGCGAGCGCACGGGCGATGGCCACCCGCTGCTGCTGCCCACCGGACAGGGAGGACGGGTAGGCGGCCGCCTTCTCCGCCAGGCCGACCCGGGCCAGGTTCCCGGCGGCGACCCGGGCGGCTTCCGCCTTGTCCCGCCCCAGCACCCTGCGCTGCGGCAGGGTGAGGTTCTGCGTCACCGTCAGGTGCGGGAAGAGGTTGAACTGCTGGAAGACCATGCCGATGCGCCGCCGCGCGGCGTCGATGTCGACGTCCGGGTCGGTGATCTCGGTGCCGCCGACGAAGACCTGGCCCTCGCTCGGCTCCTCCAGCAGGTTCACGCAGCGCAGCAGCGTCGACTTGCCCGAGCCGGAGGGGCCGATGACGCAGACGACCTCGCCCTGGTCGATCTCCAGGTCGATGCCGCGCAGGACGTGGTTGTCGCCGAAGGACTTGTGCAGGCCCTGGACGCGGATCTCGGGGCGGGTCACTTGATCTCCTCCTGGGCCCTGGCCTCCAGGCGGCGGGCGACGAAGCCGAGCGGGATGGTGACCAGCAGGTAGCACAGGCCCGCGACCAGGATCGGCGTGGAGTTGGCGGTGGTGCTGGCCAGGTCCCGGCCGAACTTGGACAGTTCGCGCTCCTCCAGGGTGACGCCGAGCAGCAGCACCAGCGAGGAGTCCTTGAAGAGCATGATCAGTTCGTTGGTGAGCGGCGGGAGGATGATCCGGAACGCCTGCGGGATGATGATCGAGATCATGGCCCGGGCGGGCGAGAACCCCAGCGACCGGGCCGCCTCCGTCTGCCCCTTGGGCACCGCCTGGATGCCGGCGCGGAAGGTCTCCGCCATGTAGGCGGCGCCGATCAGGCCGAGACCGAGGGCGCCCTTGCCGTAGGTGCCGCCAGGGATCTCCGCGCCCGGGAAGGCCAGCGGCACGGCCACCGCGATGAAGACGAAGATCAGCAGCGCGGGCAGACCGCGGAAGACCTCGATGTAGATGCCCGCCACCCAGCGGTACGGCCCGACCGAGGACAGCCGCATCAGCGCGACGACCAAGCCGAGCAGCAGCCCGAGGACGAAGCCGGACACCGTGTACAGAACGGTGTTCCTCAGCGCCAACGTGAGGACGTCCGGCCACATCTGCCGGGCGATGCCGCCCTGCGCGAACTGGTTCTGCAGCCGCCCCCAGTCCGCCGAGACCGCCGCGGCGATCACGGCGGCGACGAACACGACGTACTGGATGCCGCGGGACACCCGGCGCTTCTGGCGCCGGGTCAGTCCCTTCTTCTTCGGCCGTGGCCGTACGTCCGTGTCGCTCATGAGCCGGCGGGAGAGGCCACGGAGGCGTCGTACGGGCCGATCCACTGCTCGTAGATCTTCTTGTAGGTGCCGTCGGCCTTGGCGTCCTTGAGTGCCTTGTCGATGGCCACGCGCAGCGCCGTGTTGCCCTTCTTGACGGTGAAGCCGTACTGCTCACCGGTCTTGAGGTTGTCGACGACCTTGAACTTGGCGGCGTTGGCCTTGTCCTTCAGCCAGCCCTGGACGACCGGGTAGTCGATGACGACGGCCTGGACCTGTCCGGTGCGCAGTCCGTTGAGGACGGCGTCGGAGGACTCGAAGGAGACCGGGTCGTAGCCCTTGCTCTTGGCGTAGTCCTCGCCGGTGGTCTGCGCCTGCGCGCCGAGCTTCTTGCCCTTGGCCTTGACGTCGGCGAGCGAGTTGATCCCGCTGCTCCTGTCCACCAGGACGGCCTGCGTGGCCTCGAAGTACGGGTCGGAGAAGTCGACGTTCTTCTTGCGCTCGGGCGTGATCGTCATGCCGGCGGCGGCCAGGTCGCACTGCCCGGAGTTCAGGAAGGCGCCCGTCTTGAAGTTCTCGAAGGGCGTGTCGACGATCTGCTGCTTGACGCCGAGGTTCTTGGCGACGAGGTCGATGAGGGAGACGTCGAAGCCCTGCACCTTGCCGTTGACCTCCGACTGGAACGGCGGGTACGGCAGGTGGGTGCAGGTGGTCAGCCGGCCGGCCTTGACGAGATGGACCCCCTTGACGGTGGCACCGCCGCTCCCGCCGCCGTTCGAGGAGCAGCCGGCGGCCACGAGCACAAGACCGGCGGTCGCGGTGGTGGCAGCCAGGAAGCGGGTCCGGCGCCCGGAGAACGTTTTCATGGGGGGAGATCTCCTGTGGGGGAAGAGTGGGTTCCGATTATAAGGAAGAGTTTGAGTCTCTCAAATCAAACCGATGGCTACGGGGCCGTCCGACCTAAGATCGAGGGAGTCGACACCCCCGAGCACGAAGAGAGCGCCGTCGTGACCCACCCCTTCCTCGACCTGCCCCCGCTGACCGCCGGGCGGTTCGCCGCCATCGAGGACCGGGTGGCCCGGCTGCTGGCGACCCGGCAGGACGTCCTGGTCACCCAGGGCGAGGCCCTGCTGCCACTGGAGGGCGCGATCCGCGCGGCGGCCGGCCCGGGCACCGTGGCCCTCAACGTGATCACCGGCCCGTACGGGCAGACCTTCGGCGACTGGCTCCGGGACTCCGGCGCGACGGTCCACGACCTGGCGGTGCCCTTCCACACGGCGGTGACCGCCGCCCAGGTCCGGGCGGCCTTCGCCGAACACCCGGAGATCGACTTCGTGTCCCTGGTGCACGCCGAGGCCGCGACCGGCAACACCAACCCGGTCGCGGAGATCGGCGCGGCGGTGCGGGAGCAGGGCGCGCTGTTCTACCTGGACGCGGTCGCCTCCGTCGGCGCCGAGCCCGTGCTGCCGGACGCGTGGGGGGTGGACCTGTGCGTGATCGGGGCCCAGAAGGCGATGGGCGGCCCGGCGGGCGTGTCGGCGATCTCGGTGAGCGAGCGGGCGTGGGCCCGCATGGCGGCCAACCCGCACGCACCGCGCCGCTCCTATCTGTCCCTGCTGGACTGGAAGGAGCGGTGGATCGACGGCGGCCGCAAGGCACTGCCGCACGCTCCCGCGCAGCTGGAGATGCTGGCCCTCGACGCCTGCCTGGAGCGGATCGAGTCGGCGGGCGCCCAGACGGTGATGGCCCGGCACGCCTCGGCCGCCGCGGCGACCCGCGCGGGCGCGACGGCGCTCGGCGGGGGTCTGGAACCGTACGTGCACGAGGCCCGGGACGCGGCGCCGGTCGCCACGACCCTGCGGGCGCCCGCCGGGCTCGTGGCCTCCGAGCTGGTCGCCCGGGCCCTGGACAGCGACCCCGCGCTGCCGTTGGCCGCCGGCGGGGGCGCCCTGGCCAAGGAGATGATCCGGGTGAACCACTACGGGCCCGACGCGACGCCTGCCGCCGTGCACGGCTCGCTGGCCGCCCTCGGCGCGGCCCTCGCCGAGCGGGGCGCCGCCGTGGACCTCGCGGCGGCCCGCCGCGCGGCGGACGGGGCCTGGCGGTAGCCGGGGCTCCCGGGGAGGCACCACACACAGCGGCCCGCGCCTTCCGCGCGGGCCGTTTTCGTTTCCGGACTCAGAATTCAAATTGGCTTCACAATTTCTGCGAATTCATCCGTCGATAGCTTCCCGTCTTCTTCTGCCCGCTTTTTGCGGGGCTAAACAACGAGGCTGCACGGGCCTTTTCGGGCTGTGACACACTCCACAGGCGAAGACTTTTGTCCATATTTGCACTGGTGCAATTGGGACATAACACCAAGAGCGCAGCACAGGGCGATCTGGCCAGCCGTGCATTTTTCAATTTGCCTCGCTAAATTCGTGCCGCATGACTGCCGCACCAGCCGACCTTCTCATCGACCGACCGGCGATGGCCGACGGAGCCGCGCTCTGGCGTCTCGCCAAGGAATCCGAAACCCTCGACCTGAACTCTTCCTACGCCTATCTGCTGTGGTGCCGGGACTTCGCCGGCACCTCGGCGGTGGCGCGCGGCGCGGACGGCGAACCCGTCGGTTTCGTCACCGGCTACGTGCGGCCCGACGACCCCACCACGCTGCTCGTCTGGCAGGTCGCCGTCGACGCCGCCCATCAGGGCCACGGCATCGCCGCCGCGCTGCTGGACGGGCTGACCGCCCGGCTCACCGCCGACCGCGGCGTCACCCGCCTCGAAACCACCATCAGTCCCGGGAACACCGCCTCCGAGCGCCTGTTCACGTCGTTCGCCGCCCGCCACGGCGCGGACCTCATCCGTGAGGTGCTGTTCCCCGCAGGGCTCTTCCCGGACGGCCCGCACGATCCGGAAGTCCTGTACCGCATCGGCCCGCTGACCCCCGCCACCGCGCACTGAGGAGCGATTCACGTGACCATCACCCAGCCCGACCTCAGCGTCTTCGAGACCCTGGAGTCCGAGGTACGCAGCTACTGCCGCGGCTGGCCCACCGTGTTCGACCGTGCGCAGGGCAGCCGCATGTACGACGAGGACGGCCACGCCTACCTCGACTTCTTCGCCGGGGCCGGCTCACTCAACTACGGCCACAACAACCCGGTGCTCAAACGGGCGCTGATCGACTACCTGTCCCGGGACGGCGTCACGCACGGCCTGGACATGTCCACCACGGCCAAACGGTCGTTCCTGCAGACCTTCCAGGACCTGGTGCTGCGCCCGCGTGACCTGCCGTACAAGGTCATGTTCCCGGGCCCCACCGGCACCAACGCGGTGGAGTCCGCGCTGAAGCTCGCCCGGAAGGTGAAGGGCCGAGAGGCGATCGTCTCCTTCACCAACGCCTTCCACGGCATGTCGCTCGGCTCCCTCGCGGTCACCGGCAACGCCTTCAAGCGGGCCGGCGCCGGCATCCCGCTGGTGCACGGCACCCCCATGCCGTTCGACAACTACTTCGACGGCCAGGTCCCGGACTTCCTGTGGTTCGAGCGGCTGCTGGAGGACCAGGGCTCCGGGCTCAACAAGCCCGCCGCCGTGATCGTGGAGACCGTGCAGGGCGAGGGCGGCATCAACGTCGCGCGCCCCGAGTGGCTGCGGGCGCTCGCCGACCTGTGCGAGCGGCAGGACATGCTGCTGATCGTCGACGACATCCAGATGGGCTGCGGCCGCACCGGCGCCTTCTTCTCCTTCGAGGAGGCCGGCGTCACGCCCGACATCGTGACCGTCTCCAAGTCCATCAGCGGGTACGGGCTGCCGATGTCGCTGTGCCTGTTCAAGCCCGAGCTCGACGTGTGGGAGCCGGGCGAGCACAACGGCACCTTCCGCGGCAACAACCCGGCGTTCGTCACCGCCACCGCGGCCCTGGAGACCTACTGGACCGACGGCTCCGCGATGGAGAAGCAGACCCGTACCCGGGGCGAGCAGCTCGAGCAGTCCCTGATCGCCATCACCGAGGAGAACCTGGCCGACGTGCGCGAGTACCGCGGCCGCGGCCTGGTGTGGGGCCTGGAGTTCCACGAGAAGGAGCGGGCCTCGCGGGTCGCGAAGCGCGCCTTCGAACTCGGGCTGCTCATCGAGACCTCGGGCCCGGAGAGCGAGGTCGTCAAACTGCTCCCCGCGCTCACCATCACCGCCGACGAGCTGGACGAGGGCCTGAGCATCCTCGCCCGCGCCGTCCGCGAGACCGTCTGACACCGTCCACCGAGGAGGAAGCACAGCACCGTGATCGTCCGATCGTTCAAGGACATCGAAGGCACCGACCGGCACATCAAGTCGAAGTCCGGCACCTGGGAGAGCAAGCGGATCGTCCTCGCCAAGGAGCGGGTCGGCTTCTCCGTGCACGAGACCATCCTGTACGCCGGCACCACGACGGACATGTGGTACGCCAACCACATCGAGGCCGTCGTCTGCACCCGGGGCGAGGCCGAGCTGACCGACCGCGAGACCGGTCGGAGCCACACCATCACGCCCGGCACCATGTACCTCCTCGACGGCCACGAGCGGCACACGCTGCGGGTCAAGGAGGACTTCCACTGCATCTGCGTGTTCAACCCGCCCGTGACCGGACGGGAGGACCACGACGAGAACGGCGTCTACCCGCTGCTCACCGAGCCCGAGGAGGTGTGACACCCATGACCACTGTCACCGATCTCTACCCCAGCCGCGGCGCCGGCGAGGTGGCCGTCCCGCGCCAGGACCCGGTCGTCTGGGGCTCCCCGGACACGCCCGGCCCGATCGCGACGGCCGACCTCCAGGCGTACGAGCGTGACGGCTTCCTCGCCGTCGACCAGCTGATCACCCCCGGCGAGGTCGAGGTCTACCGGCAGGAGCTGGAGCGGCTGGTCGCCGACCCGGCGATCCGGGCCGACGAGCGCTCGATCGTCGAGCCGAAGTCGAAGGAGATCCGCTCCGTCTTCGAAGTGCACCGGATCAGCGAGGTGTTCGCGAAGCTGGTGCGCGACGAGCGGGTGGTCGGCCGCGCCCGGCAGATCCTCGGCTCGGACGTCTACGTCCACCAGTCGCGGATCAACGTCAAGCCGGGCTTCGGCGCCAGCGGCTTCTACTGGCACTCGGACTTCGAGACCTGGCACGCCGAGGACGGCCTGCCGAACATGCGCACGGTGTCCGTCTCGATCGCCCTGACCGAGAACTACGACACCAACGGCGGCCTGATGATCATGCCGGGCTCGCACCGCACGTTCCTCGGCTGTGCCGGCGAGACGCCCGCGGACAACTACAAGAAGTCGCTGCAGATGCAGGACGCGGGCACGCCGTCCGACGAGGCGCTGACGAAGATGGCCGGCGAGTACGGCATCCGCCTCTTCACGGGCAAGGCCGGCTCGGCGACCTGGTTCGACTGCAACTGCATGCACGGCTCCGGCGACAACATCACGCCGTTCCCGCGCAGCAACGTGTTCATCGTGTTCAACAGCGTGGACAACGCGGCCGTGGAGCCGTTCGCCGCGCCGGTGCGGCGCCCGGAGTTCATCGGGGCGAGGGACTTCACCCCAGTGCGGTGATCCCTGGCACGACCGGGGGGGGGGGGGGGGGGGGGGGGGGGGGGGGGGGGGGGGGGGGGGGGGGG